>JASEHN010000118.1 GCA_030018715.1 Thermodesulfobacteriota bacterium
TGTGCCTCATGATTGCAAGCAATATGACTTTCCTTCCGGGCCCCTGAAATAACTGCCCATTTTAAATATGCCAGCTATTTGGCCCTCAACTAATTTGGAGATGACCCTTCTTAAAAAACTCCTCCTGTTTCTTTCAGGGAAGGAAGATAAATACTTGCTATTTTCCCTGAAAACGAGCAAAATTGTTTCGTTCAGAAATTAAAACCTACCTGCATTTCCGGTATGGCCAAGGAGAGGAAAATTGAATCAGGAGAAAAAAGTTTGGCGCAATGGGAATCTGATCCCCTGGGAAGAGGCGACGGTTCATATTATGTCCCACAGTTTCACCAGAGGATCGGCCGTTTTTGAAGTTCTGGCCTTTTATTCGACCCCGCATGGCCCGGCTGCTTTCCGTCTGCCCGAACATTGCGACCGTTTGATCCGGACCGCTGAATTATTAAACATGGAGATCGTGCAGTCAAAACAAGAAATCATCCAGGCTGTGGCTGAAACAGTAAGAGCCAATAACCTTGACCAGGGGTTCATCAAAATCGTGGGCTTTTTAGGCGAGGAGACTTTTGTTATAACCGTGCCCGATCCCAAACTCGAACTGTCGATCTTTGCCATTTCTGCCCAGGAATTTAGACCAAAGAATAGCCCCCCAGCCATCAGTTCCTGCTTGAGCCGGTGGCGCAGGCTCCACCCGGAAACCGTACCCGTGGAAGCCAAGGTGGCCGCTAATTATTTGAACGGCATGTTGGCCCGCCAGGAAGCCCAACGTCGTGGCTTTGATTTGGGGCTGATGCTTGATGGCCAAGGGTTTCTGGCCGAAGGAAGCGTGGAATCGGCTTTCATGGCCAAGGACGGAGTTTTGATGACACCCCCTCTGGGCCGAATTTTACATAGCATCACCCGGCGCTCAATCCTCGAAGCGGCCCCGGCCATTGGCCTTAAAACCCTGGAAAAACCAATCAGCCTTCCAGAACTTTTGCATGCCGACGAGATTTTCATTTCCAGTACCTCACGGCGGGTTATGCCGGTTTATCGGATTGAGGATCGAAGCTTGGGGGAAGTACCAGGGCCGGTGACAAGTCAGGTATCCAGACTCATCGAAGCAATCTGCTCCGGACGGGATGACCGGTTTCGCCACTGGCTATACCCAATCCGTTAAAATGACTTAAATTAATCTTTCTGCAGGATAAAATCTGCGCCCGGAGCCGGAAGGTAAGGGAAAAAGAAGAAGCGGCATAAGAGGAAGATATTCGCGTCATAGATGAAAGTGGGGAAGGCTATCTTTATCCCGCGGGATGGTTGGTGACCATGAGAAGGGAATCTTTCTGGTTAATTCCTACGGGTACCTCACCTTCCTATCTTCCCGCCTGATTATCTTCTTTAGGGTCTTCCAAACTGAAGTAAGTCAAATATACAGATTGGACGCCGTCAATCCCCTGCAGACTGTCCATGCGCGACTTTAACTCGGTAGCATTCTCCCCTTCGGCTAAAAAAACTACCTTTTCATTCTTCACGCCATGGAGTTCAATACCCCGCCCTTCCAGCTCTTTCAAAATCTGTTCTTGAAAGGCCACATCGATAATCAGAAATCCGCTGCTGACGATCATCTGCCAAACCTCATTTTCAAAATTTTTCCCTGGGCGCTGCAAGCTTCCACGCAACGCCCGCATATGATGCAGGAGGAATCCCGGATTTTTGTCCGGCCGTTGCCCGGTAAAATTTTCACTCCCATATAGCAAGCCTTCCGGCATTCCTGGCACTCCCGGCATTCCTCCCCGGTGATGGCCACATGGAGAAAGCTCAGACGGTTGAAAAGGCCGTAGGTTTTTCCTGTGGGACACAGGTTCTTACACCACAGTCGGGGCCAGAGGAACTCCAAGAGGAGAAATCCGCCCAGAATAAGAATTGAGATACTCAAGACCGAAATTTCTCCCGGGAGACCGCCGGCCCAGAAAAAGGTGGCGGATATACTGCGGTAAAAATTGGTGATCGGAGATACATGGGAGGCGAAAAAAGGAATTTGGGCCAGGGCGGCGAAGATCAGGAATCCAGCAGGAGCGAGCAAGGCTCCCCGAGTCCAAGCCGGCAAATTTTTCGACCTCTGTTTCATCCTGTTAACGCCCCGGAAAACCAGGTCCAGAGGACAAACCCAGCCGCAAAAGGCTCGGCCCATAATAAGGTAAAAAATCAGAACCGGTAAAGCTGAGTAAAAAGCCTCCAGTTGGAAAGAGCGGGAAGAGAGGGCGCTTTCCAGGAAAGCAAAAAGGTCCAGGAGATTAACCCAGTGAAGGATCAGGGATCCGGTCAGCCCACCGATCAGAATTTTCGAGCGGAAGAGTTGGAAAAAAAAGAGACCGAGGATGACCAGGAGGACGACCCTTCGCGCCAGGGTGAACTTAGCGAGTTTCACGCTCCAAGACCTTTCCTGCTTCCAGGATTTTCGGCATATTCTGGTCGTACACCCAGGCGTATCTCTTCTCCGGGTTCATGGCTAAGACCCGTTCCACCCCTGAACGGTAATCGTTCTTTTTTTGGTCGTAGCTTTTCCAGGTGAGCACGCGTATTGCCGAAATACCCACCGGGCAATGCTTCACGCATAGGCCACAGCCTTTGCAATGCTCGTTGATCATCGGCTGGTTTCCCCAATCGCCGGGATAAAAATCAAAAATGCTGGCCCCGAGGGGGCAGGCCTTACTGCAGGAAAGGCAGACGTCCCCGTTCCAGCCAAGGCAGAGGCTCAAGTCGATCAGGGCCATGCCCATGCGGACCTTTTCGATGGAGACGGGCTGGAGGGCATGGGTAGGGCAAAACTTGGGGCATTCCATGCAAAGCGTGCAGGGGTAGTCCCTCATGTCCTTTACGTAGGGGGTTCCGAAATTTCTCCAGCCTCCCGCAAGAGCGAGGGAATTAAATTTCAACGCGTGGCAGAGGTTCAGGCAAACGTTGCAGCCGATGCAGGTTGCCCGGAACTGGCTTTCGGGGAGAGCTCCCGGAGGCCGGATGAATTCCTCCCTCTCCGCCAAGCGCGGGGAACACCCCACAGTGAGCAAAGTAGCGGTAAAAAGGCTGGCTTTAAGAAGGTCTCTTCTTCGGTATTCCACAACGTTTTTCCATGCACCACAGAGAGCGCCGAGATCGCCGATTTTCGCTTAGCGCTAAGCGTATAGCGGTTTTAATTTTTTGAATCTGCGTTCTTCGCGTGCTCTGCGGTGAAGGTAACACAAGAAAGCCCCGCAGGCAATGCTCCTGAGGGGCTTTCTCGCCTCCCAAAATCCGCGATCAGGCAATAACCGGGTTGGGCTCGGCTTGCTGGGTTTTGGTTTTCCCTTTATAAATTTTGACCGCGAACATCTTGTAATCGGCTTGAAAGCTGAAGGGGTCAAAATTATCGCGCATGATCATGTTGATCAGTTTGAATTCGTCAAACCAGGGGACGAAGATATAATCTTCTCTTGGCCCGCCCGTCGCCTTGCGGATATCCAGAACCTTCGCTGGCAGCTCGATTTTTCCTCTGGGAGATTCCACGATCACGGCGTCTCCCTCTTTCACTCCCAATTTCTCGGCCAGCCTGGCGTTGATTTCCACATAGGCCCTGGCCGCAGCCCGTTTCAGTTCCGCAACCCGCCCGGTCATGCTGCCAGTATGCCAATGCTCGATAAGCCGGCCCGTGCAGGCTCCGTACTTATATTCGCGGGTGTCGATGATCACGATTTCTTTGCCCTCAGCCATGTAGGACATCTTATGGCCTGGAAACTCGGGCGGGCTAAGGCAGATGCTAAGTAGGGCGGATTTTTCCTGATCAGGGTTTCCGATCACCCGGGCTTTGATGGTGTGCATTCCCTCGTAAGGGGCCAGCGATTCTCCGTCGTAGGCCTTGCGGGCGCTGAACTTTCTTTCGCTGATTTTCACGTCGGTAGCTTTCTGGAAAACCTGTCCGTCGAACGTACAGGCCCACCATGGGTTAGCCCAGACCAAAGCCCGGCCATCGATTCGGGGAATCTTCTTGGCGATTTTTCCGTCGGGCCCGGGGATTTCGGCAAATCCGTGGATGGCCGGGTTGGCTGCATAAAAGCTTACATAATAACCAAGCGGCAACTTTTCTTCCCGGTGGTATTCCTTATCGGCCTTCATCTCCTCGATCTTCTTGGCCACCCATTCGCCGTAAACCGGGTTCCACTCCTTCATGGCCGCCAGGAATTTTTTCGTGCGGTCGGCGATGATGGGGTCGTAAGGAAAAGCATATTGGATCCGCGAATGGTATTTATCATAACGGGCTTTTACTTCCGCATCGTGATCATAATCTTCCGGGAAGGGAATCCGCCATCCATGGTTCACGGCCCGCAGGCGCGCCCGGTTCATGCCGGTGAAATCATAACCTGTGCCTTTGGAGAGCAGCAGGATTTCCTCCCAGATGGTCTCGTTGAATTTGCTGATCCAGGCTTTCTGGTTCGCTCGCTCCACCGTAAGCTTAAGCCAGTCGCCGCCGTATTCTTCGGGCCAGAACTGGGTAATGAAACCTTTGGGCAGGATCCCTTTGTCTTCCATTTGGCGCCAGATCATGGCGAATATGACCGAATCGGCGAGCATCTGGTTGCTTGGAGGCTCCACGACCTTTTTGATCAACTGGTACCGTCGCTCCAGGTTGCCAAAAGTAACCTCTTTCTCATACCAACTGGAAGCAGGGAGGACCACGTCGGCTACCTGGGTGGTGGCACTGGGAAACGCTTCCAGGACCACGGTCAACGGCCAGGGGGATCCTTTCTCGGCTGCCGCGCAGGCCTGGCGGTACGGCCAGGCATAGGGCAGGCTCTGGCCCGGGTTCACCGTGGAGATCAACATGACCTTGATCTGGCCCGCTCCATACCGGCGGAACATTTCCACGGTATGAGGGCCGGGCTTGGGGTGGATTTTGATCTTGTCCAGCTCGCGTTCGATCTCTTCGCCGGAAACACCCTTCTTCTGCAGATAGGCTCGGTTACGATCTTTCCAGATCTTTTCCACGGCTGCCCGATGAAGGTCCACAGCGACCAGCCGGCCATAAGGGAGAGCATGGCAGAGCGCCCCGGGGGCGCGGATTCCGCCGCAGGCATTGGGCTGGCCCGTAAGGCTAAAAGAGTGCCTCCCGGGCTTGACCGCTTTTCCGGTCATCAGATGGAGCATGTGCAAAGTGACGTTCACCCAGGTTCCCTGAAGTTTTTGGTTCACTCCCATGCACCACATGGTGGTGGTCAGGCCTTCGGCGATCCACTGGGCGGCCATTCTCAGGGATTCTTCAGGTTTGATCTCTTTCCAGGTCCGGGTTTTCCGGTCATAAATCAGCGGGAGCTCGCCGTCAAAAATGGCGTCAGCAACTTTTTCCGGCTTGTAGTCTTCGAGGAATTTAAGGAAAATCGCCAAACCCTTCCACCAGTCTTTTTCGATCTCTTCCTCGGTGGCATATTTTTTCTTGGGATCTGGGTAAAATTTAGCGACCCGGTCATAAGTCAAATCCCACGCCTTGCCCCGGGTTCCGCCGTAATCGGTCAGGATCCAGTGTTTCTCGGTTTTCTCATTGATGGCAAAATTGCAGTGCCGCATGAGGAATTTTCTGTCCAGGTATTTCCAGTTGGCTTCCACTGTGCCCTTTTCCACATTCACCTTGGCCTTGTCCAGCTCAAAGACGATTATGTAGGCCAGAGCGTTCAACAGAGCCAGGTCCCGCCCGCTGGCAAAGGGAAGCCAGAGGTCCGCGATGGTTCCCGACCGGGTTTTGCGCGGATCGGCCAGGATCACTTTGACCTTATCAGGGTATTTTCCTTTCAAAGCGGCCATACGATTGAAAAGGATGGGATGAGCCTCGGCAGTATTATTTCCGATGATAAAGAAGGTGTCCGCGTGCACTCCGAAATCCGGATCGGGGACATCCAGGTCATCCAGGGATCCGTACGGTTCATCTTTCCCGAAAGTATGCAGGTAGCCAACGACGGCGCTGGCCATGCACATCCTGGGCTGCCCTTCGATGTGATTGTTGGCATACCCTCCTTTCAGAACCTTGTTCATGATGTGCGTTTCTTCCGTTCCGGCCTGGCCGCTCCCGTAATAGCCAATGGCAAACTTGCCGAACTCCTTATGGCATTTTTCCATTCCCGAAGTGACGAAATCGACGGCTTCTTCCCAGGATACCGGGACAAAGTTCTCTTTCAAATCCTTCTCGGAAGGATTTGAACCGAGGGGATCTTTGGAAGTCTTGCCTTCCAGCACCCGGGGAGAATGGGAGAGATCGGGTTTTCCCGTAGATGGGTTGATCCACTCCTTGCGGATCAAGGGCGTTTTCGGCCGCTCCGGATAGAGTAAAGCTTTGTGCAGATAGAAAGCTTTGGTGCAAAGCACACCTCGGTTCACCGGGCTTTTCAGGTCTCCTTTGATGGCCAGGATTTTGACAACTTTTCCGGCTGAATCTATTTCGGCATCCGCCAGGGTGGTGCAGCCGATGGCGCAATACCGGCACTGGCCTACGGGAATCGTGCGAGTCTGCCCAGTAGCCTCAACTAAGGGAGGATTGGACATCCCCGCTGCCGCCATAGCCGCGGAAATGGCGCTCAACCGTAAAAAATCCCTGCGACTTAAATTCATCTTCAAACCTCCTCCGCAATATTCCTTTTCCTTCGATGGGGAAGGGTGAGAGATAATGATTTAACGGGGCGAGAGGGTGAACTCTCTCCGGGCAAACCCGTCGTTGGCCGGGGCAAAATCACCGTTGGCCGCTACCACGGAGACCACCAGGATGACTTTCTTTTTTTCCTGGGGTGCTTTCCATTTGAAGGTCCAGGAACGGAGAGAGGCCCCTTCGGCGGTATGGGTTAGATAGCCGTTTGACTTCTGGGTCGTCTTTGGGTCGGTCACGATCAATTCTCCGGCCGAGGCGCTGACGGCAAAGCCTCCCTGGATATCTCCTTCACTCTTGACAGCACTTCGAACCGTTATCGTCAGCTCATAAGTTTTTCCGGGTTGGAAAGGAGTTGGAAGTTTGCTGATTTTAATTTCCGCACCCTTAGGCATCCCGTGGCAATCCATGCACATGGAGGTGGGTGCGCCGCCCGTACTGTTCGCGCCTGCGGGCGGGCAGGCAAGGAGGAACAGGGCCATGACTCCCAGCGCCAATAATAAGCATCTTTTCATTCAGACCCTCCCTGGCGAAAGCAGCGTTCAGCAATTAGCCATCAGCGTTAAGGAAAAGACGTTTTTTGGCTGAAAGCTGAAGCCTGATCGCTTTTCTTTCTATTTTTGGGCTACTTTTTGGCTGATCGCCTTATTTAAGATTTCGATTCCTTTTTGCGAGGCATTGATGGATTCGGCCAGCGATTGCCGGGCTTGTTCGGGGTTGTGGAACCCGTCGCTGTTCTCCGCCGTCCACCACTCCCAAAGAATATGCGCCCGGTCGTGTTCCTTGCGGGCTTCCTTGAGGACTTCCTCGCTGACCCCGGTATCTTTGGCCCGGATGAAGGCATTGATCAGTTCGCCCAGCCAGAATTCGGCCTTGCGCATCTTACCCCGCACGTAGTTCTGGATGGTTTCCACATGGTAATCGGCCTCCTCCGTTGTCCATTGGGGGTGGCACCGCTGGCAGGTGTCTTTCAGCATATACCGGGCGCTGCGCATACCATGGAAGGTGAATTCTTTCCCCTTTTTCTTTATTTTGGGCATATGGCAGTCCTTGCATTCCACGCCCGCTCTTTCGTGCTTGCTTCCCCAGAAGGCTTCCACCTCCGGGTGTTGAATTTTGCTAAGGGCCGCGCCGGTTATGGCGTGCCTGAAGTCTCTGAAGTTCACGCTGTCGTACCTTTTTTGTAAATCAAAGACATTTACCCAGGGGTAGTAATTGGTCAGGCGATTGTCCATTCCTATTGGCGCCCCGGTCTGGGGATTGAATCCCGGGTTACAGTTATATTCCACATGGCACTGGGCGCAGAGCAGGTTGGAGTCGGGTTTGTTAAGAATTCCGATGGCCCGGAATTCCTGCCCTCCTCGTTTGAACATAAGCTTCTCCATGGTGATTTCCTGACTTTTCTTTTTATCGTAAGGGTATGTCCCTTCTCC
>JASEHN010000119.1 GCA_030018715.1 Thermodesulfobacteriota bacterium
TTGCCCTCCGGGGACCCCTAAAGTTAAAAAAGGAAATTCCTATACAATCAAGTTAAGTGACTAAAGTGCCTAAAGTTAAAAAAGGAAGAAAAATGAGAACGGTTATCCAGAGAGTCAGCCGGGCGCAGGTGCGGGTCGAAGGAAAAGTCGTCGGTGAAATCGGTAAAGGTCTCCTCATCCTCCTGGGTGTGGGCAGGGAAGATTCTTTTGCAATGATCGATCCCCTTCTTGATAAAATCATCAACCTGCGCATCTTCGAAGATGGGGAAGGAAAGATGAACCTATCCCTCCTGGATACCGGCGGCGAATTGATGGTCATATCCCAGTTTACCCTCTACGCTGACTGCCGCAAGGGACGGCGGCCTTCCTTCACTGAAGCCGGCCCCCCGGAGGCGGCTAAGGCCCTCTACGATGCCTTCTTAAGCCAAGTTAGGAAGAGAGGAATTCCGGTAGCCGCCGGAGTCTTCCAGGCCCTGATGGATGTTGAGCTGGTAAACTCCGGACCCGTAACAATCTTGCTGGACAGCCCAAATAATTTCTGATAAAAAGACTTATGTGATAAAAATGCCAGGGTGCAAAACCCGCCATTTTCACGCATATAACTTCCCCGAAATTTAAAGGACTGAAGGAGGAGAACCCGAATGATCAATTTTACTCTGAGCGAAGAACAAAGAGCTTTACAAAATCTGGCCAGGGAATTTTCTAGGAAGGAAATTGCTCCCGTGGCTTTACAGTACGACAAAGAACCGGCATTCCCCGAAGAGATCATCAAGAAAGCCCACGCGGCCGGCCTGATGAACCTCACCTGCCCCAGGGAATACCGCGGGCAGGGCATGGGCCTGGTCAACGCCTCCCTGATCACCGAGGAAATGAATGCGGCCTGTGTGGCCATTTCCGGAATGATCGGGATCAATTCTTTGGCCTGCGGTCCTATTTTGATAGCCGGTTCTGACGAGCAAAAACGGCGTTTCCTTATACCCTTAAACCAGGCTGGCCAGACCGCTTCTTTCGGTCTCACTGAACGGGAAGCAGGGTCTGACGCCGCAGGCCTGAAGACCCTGGCCAAATTGGAAGGCGATCATTACGTGCTCAACGGACAGAAATGCTTCATCACCAATGCCAGTTATGCCGCCCTTTACACCATTTTCGCCACAATCGACCCTGCGAAAGGAACAAAGGGGATCTGCGGATTCATTGTTCCCCGCGAATCCCCCGGCCTCTCCATCGGAAAAGTGGAAGACAAGATGGGCCATTGCGCTCTCAACGTGGCCGAGGTCAACCTGGAAAATGTCATCGTCCCCCGGGAAAACCTTTTGGGAAAAGAAGCAGAAGGTTTCAAAATTGCCATGGAAACCTTAGACGAAGGCCGGGTGAATATCGCCACTTGCGGAGTGGGCCTGGCCCGGGCAGCTTTCGAAGCGGCTTTGGACTATGCTAAAAAGCGAGTGCAATTCGGCAAGCCCATTGGAACTTTTCAGGCCCTGAATTTTATGCTGGCCGATATGGCCGTGGCCGTTGATTCCGCCCGTTTACTCACCTGGTATGCCGGATCCTTGGCCGATGCGGGAAAACGCTTTACCAGGGAAGCGGCCCAGGCTAAATTTTACGCCACGGATGTGGCCATGCGCGTGACCACCGACGCCGTCCAGATCCACGGCGGATACGGATATACCAAAGATTATGCCGTGGAAAAATACATGCGCGATGCCAAGCTCCAGCAGATCTTCGAAGGAACCAATCAGGTTAACCGGATCGTGGCCGGCGGCGCGCTCATGCGCGGGTAGGGTGAGAGGACAGGGGAAAAGATGAAGACACCAGAGCAATATATCGAAAGTCTGCGAAGACTGAATTTGGAAGTCTATCTCCTGGGGGAAAGGGTAACAAATCCCGTTGACCATCCCCTCATTCGCCCTTCCCTCAATTCTGTAGCCATGACCTTCCGCCTGGCCCAGGAAGAAGAATATAAGCATTTCATGACCACCACCTCTCATTTGACCGGGAAAACCATCAATCGCTTCACGGCCACCCATGGGAGCGCTCAGGATCTGGTCAACAAGGTAAAGATGCAGCGCCTTTTGGGCCAGAAGACAGCCTCCTGCTTTCAGCGCTGCGTGGGCATGGACGCAATGAACGCGCTCTACAGCACCACCTTTGAAGCTGATAAAAAACACGGCACATCCTACCATTCCCGGTTTAAAGATTTTCTGCAAAGAGTCCAGGAGGAAGATTGGGTTGTGGACGGGGCCATGACCGACGTCAAGGGAGACCGGAGCCTGCGCCCCGGCCAGCAGGCTGACCCTGATCTTTACCTGCGGGTGGTCGAAAAGAGAAATGATGGGATCGTAGTCCGCGGGGCCAAAGCTCACCAAACCGGTATGGTGAATTCGCATGAAGTCATCGTCATGCCTACCATAGCCCTGCGGGATGATGAAAAGGATTATGCTGTCTCCTTCGCCGTACCTACGGACGCCAAGGGACTATTTTTTATTTACGGCCGGCAGTCCTGCGACACACGCAAGCTGGAAGGAAGCACTATCGACGTAGGCAACCACCAGTACGGCGGGCACGAAGTTCTGGCCATATTCGATGACGTCTTTGTCCCCTGGGAACGGGTCTTCCTCTGCGGGGAAACAGACTTCGTCGGCTCGCTGGTGGAGCGTTTCGCCGGCTATCACCGCCAGAGTTACGGGGGATGCAAAGTCGGAGTCGGGGATGTCCTCATTGGCGCGGCCTCGCTGGCTGCGGATTTTAACGGCACAGCCAAAGCTTCGCACATTGTTGACAAACTCATCGAAATGATCCACCTCAATGAAACCCTTTATTCCTGCGGCCTGGCCTGTTCCTCTGAAGGCTATCCCACCCCGGCTGGAAACTATGAAATCGACATGCTCTTAGCCAACGTGTGCAAACAGAATGTCACCCGGTTTCCCTATGAGATTGCCCGGCTGGCTGAAGACATTGCCGGAGGCTTAATGGTTACCATGCCCTCGGAAAAAGACCTGCACAATGAACGCACCGGTCCGTATATCCAAAAGTATCTGAAAGGAGTGGCTTCAATACCCACTGAGCACCGCATGCGCATTCTGCGCCTAATCGAAAACATCACCCTGGGCACTGCCGCTGTTGGCTACCGCACCGAATCCATGCATGGCGCCGGCCCCCCGCAGGCCCAGCGCATAATGATCCGCCGCCAGGCAGATCTCGAGGCTAAAAAAAATCTGGCCAGGAATATTGCCGGGATTAAATAAAGTTTTTAGGTTTACAGGGCGAAGCGCCCTGGTCCCCGGGCCTGGGAAAAGCATAGAATGTTATAACGCTTTTTTAGGCAAGGTGGTACTGGGCATCGGAAAGGAATGCTATGGAAATGACTTTGGGGTATTCTGTAGTCCGCAATGCCCGGAAATATCCCGATAAAACAGCCAACATCTGCGGCGAGGAGCGGCGAACCTACCGGGAGTTGAATGAGCACACCAACCGCCTGGCCAGAGCCCTTACCAGCCTTGGCCTGAGGAAGGGCGACCGTATCGCCACCCTTTCCTTAAACTCCCTCGAGCTCATGGATGCCTACATAGCTCACCTGAAGATGGGAGCCATTTCCGTCCCCCTAAATGCCTGGGGCACGGACAAAGAAATTCAACACCAGGCCGAATTCACCGGCTGCAAGATGCTCGTTTTCCACCAGGACTTTCTGGAACGTGTGGAACGAATCCGCTCCTTTCTTCCGCAGGTCGAGGAATGGATTTTCATCGGAAGCGCCCTGCCCTCCTTCGCCAGATCTTATGATGAATTGATCGACCAAAATTCCCCCACCGACTATCCCATCGAAGCACAAGAAGAAGATGAGGCTTTCATTCTTTTCACCGGCGGTACAACAGGAGTTCCCAAAGGAGCTGTTCTCACCCATAAGTCTCTGCTCTGGAACATCATTAACGTTACCACGGAAATTCAGAGTCCTACATTCGCAGATGTCATCTACTTCCCCATGCCCCTCTTCCATACCGCTGCTCTGAGCCGGTTTTTAGCCTACATGTACGCTGGAGGGACGTTTATCGTCAGCCGGGAATTCGACGCCCGGAAATGCTTAGAAATAATCCAGCGCGAACGCGTCACGGCTATGACCGGAAACCCTACGATCTGGGGAGAGCTTCTCAAGGAAATGGACCGGGGAGAATATGATACCCGCTCCATGCGCATGTACCTCTCCTCCCAGGGAATCCTGCATAAGAGCATGCAGCAGGCTATTGAAACCCGGCTTTTTCCCAATGCCCAAACCTATGTCAGTTATGCCCTTACCGAAGCCTCACCCGGGGTAACGGTTCTCAAACCCGGGGACCGGCCCAAAGAGCCGGGGAGTGTGGGCAAGCCATACATGTCCACGGAAGTGCGTATTGTGGATGAAAAGGATCAGGACCTTCCCGTCGGGGAAGTTGGCGAAATCATCGTCAAAGGCCCCACCGTAATGAAGGAGTATTTCCGAAACCCGGAAGAGACAGCTCAGACCCTGCGGGGAGGATGGTTACACACCGGGGATTTGGGAAAGTATGACGCCGATGGATTCCTCTATTTCGTGGATCGAAAAAAAGACATGATCAAAAGCGGCGGCCTGAATATTTACTCCAAGGAAATTGAAGAAGTTCTGTCCCGGCATCCCAAGATCGCTGAAGCGGTGGTCATCGGTGTACCGGATGAAAAATGGGGAGAGACCGTTAAGGCGGTTGTAGTCGTCAAAGAGGGAAACACCCTTTCTGAAGGAGAAGTGATCGATTTTTGCAAGCAACATTTGTCCAGCTATAAAAAACCCACCTCCGTGGCCTTCGTGGAGTCCCTCCCCAAAAGTAAGTTTGGCAGCAAGGTCCTTAAGCGCGAACTTCGTGAACGTTTTTTAAAATAAATAATGGAGCCGAAACGATGAAACATCCCATGTTTTCCGAAGAGCACGAATTATTCAGGAATTCGGTGCGCAAGTTCGTGGAAAAAGAGTTAGTCCCACACGCTGAGGAATGGGAAGAGGCCGAGGACTTTCCTAACAGCATTTTCATTCGAATGGGCGAGCTGGGTTATTTGGGCCTGCGCTACCCGGAGAAGTACGGGGGCCAGAATGGCGACTTTCTTTTCTCGGTCATCCTGGCCGAGGAGCTCGGCCGCTGCGGCATGGGTTCCATCGGCATGGCTGTGGCTGTGCAGAGCGAGATGGCTACCCCGCCCATCTTCAAGTTTGGAACCGAAGAACAGAAGATGAAATATCTTCTCCCCGCCAACCAGGGGAAAAAGATTGCTTGCCTGGGAATCACTGAACCCAACGCCGGTTCAGACGTGGCCGCCATCCAGACCACGGCCAGGAGAGACGGCGACCATTGGGTCATCAACGGCCGGAAGATATTCATCACCAACGGCGCCCGGGCCGATTTCATTACTCTCGTCGCCCGGACCGGCGAAAAAAAAGGATACTGGGGATTTTCTCTGTTCCTGGTGGATAAAGGGATGCCCGGCTTTACCTTGACGCGCAAGCTGAATAAGGTGGGCATGCGCTCTTCCGACACGGCGGAGTTGCTCTTCGAGGACTGCCGGGTGCCGGCGGACGCTCTCCTGGGGGAAGAGGGCAAAGGGTTTTACCATATCATGTGGGAATTGCAGGGAGAACGAATCATGGCCGCGGCTAATGCCGTGGCCAGGGCCCAGATGGCCTTTGAACTGGCCCGCAAATATTCTAAGGAAAGGGTGCAATTCGGAAAACCCCTGGCTCATTTCCAGGTGACCCGCCATCGACTGGCGGACATGGCTACGGAGATCGAAGCGGCCAGGCATCTTACTTATTACTGTGCCTGGCTTTTTCAGAACGGGGAGTATCCGGTCAAAGAAATCTCCATGGCCAAACTCTTTGCGGCGCAGATGGGCAACCGGGTGGCTGACGCCGCTCTGCAGATCTTCGGAGGCTATGGCTATATGATGGAGTATCCGATTCAGCGTTACTGGCGGGATATACGCTTAAGCCGGATCGGCGGCGGTACGGATGAAATCATGAAAGAAGTCATCGCCAATGAGCTCTTAGGGAGGATCAAGGAATAAACTCTCCTTGTTCAGCGTTTCAACTTTATTCCGCCTCAGGCGGATCACTTTAGACACTTGACACTTATCCTTTATTTTTCGGTTTTAAGAACTCTGTGATCTCTGTGTCCTCTGTGGCTAATTTAAAACTTGTACTTTGTATTGGAAGGCCTCAGCTCCTGGCTTTATCCATCTTATAAATCTGGTAATATTTGGCAAACGGTTCGGTGACCTTGCGGGCGTAGGAATAAGGGTCTTGCTTTCGGGCCACGACCTGTTCGATTACCTCATCAAAGGTTATGTCGTATTTGAGCATTTTGTGAATGTATTTGGAGATCTCTCCTTCGATCAGGTTGATAATCTCCTCGCGGACCCGCAGGTTGCGTTTGCTCAAAAGACCGTTTCCCTCCTTCAGAAATTTCCGGTGTTCAAAAATTTTCTCGCTCAGATCGGAGATCCCCTCCCCTGTGGTGGCTATGGTCTTGAGGACAGGAGGCTTCCAGGGACCCGCCGCCTGGTTTAAGCCAAGCATCAGATTCAGTTCCATGGCCAGGCGGTCCGCTCCTTCCCGGTCGGCCTTGTTGACCACGAAAATATCCCCGATCTCCATGATCCCGGCTTTCAGGGCCTGAATTTCATCCCCCAGGCCGGGTACGGAAATGAGCAGGGTGGTGTCGGCGGTCCTGACAATGTCCACTTCATCCTGCCCAACTCCCACGGTTTCGATGAGGATAAAATCTTTCCCGCAGGCATCGAGAATTTTAATCGTATCGGCGGTGGCTTTGGATAAACCTCCAAGCATTCCTCGCGTAGCCATGGAGCGGACGAAAACCCCTTCATCACTGGCGATATCCTGCATGCGCAACCGGTCCCCTAAAAGAGCCCCGCCGGTGAAGGGGCTGGTGGGGTCAACGGCTACGATGCCCACGGTGAATTTTTTTTTCCGCAGCTCCTTGGTAATTTTATCGGTCAAAGTGCTCTTGCCCGAGCCCGGTGGGCCGGTAATTCCGACTACATAAGCCTGGCCGGTTCTGGGGTATAATTGCTGTAAGGCTTCTACGGCGCCGGGCATCTCGTTTTCGGCCATGGTGATCAGCTTGGCCAGGGCCCGGACAGAACCGGCAAGGGCTTCGCTCACTAAATCGGCGGCGTTCATCATCTGCGCCCTTCTTGCCTCAAGGCTTCCCTTTTTCTTCGAGGACAACCAAAGCGTCGACGGCTATGGGCTTGTCGCCGGAAATAATCAACGGGTTCACATCCACTTCTTTTACGGCATCGAGTTCTAAGCCCAGCTTGCCGGCATTAATCAGCAGCGTAACCAGCAGATCCATGTCCACGGGAGGCATACCCCGAAATGAGTTAAGTACAGGAGCCCCTTTAATCTCCTTGGCCATCTCTACCGCATCCCGTTTCTCCAGAGGGGCGATGCGGAAGGAGACGTCTTTGAGGATTTCCGTGAAAATACCCCCCAATCCAAACATCACGCATGGGCCAAACTGGGCATCCCGGATCATGCCGATGACCAGTTCACGGGTTCCCTTGACCATTTCCTGAACCAGTATCCCGTCCAAGGGAACGCTGCCCGCCCGCTCTACAATTGCTTCGTAGGCCCTTTCCACTTCCTTTATACTGCGCATATCTACTTCGATCAGCTTCTTTTCGGTTTTGTGGGCGATCTCCGGAGAACAGCCTTTGAGAACCACCGGTAACCCAATCTCCTTTGCGGCTTTAACGGCCCCTGCCCGACTGTTAACCAGTTTTTCCCGAACCACCGGGAAACCATATGCGCTGAGCAAACGCTTGGAATCGTACTCCGATAATGCTTTCTGACCTTTTTTCAACGCTTCTTGAATTATGTCCATTCCTACCTCCACATGGCCATCAGTGCCTTAACGTTCTTAAGTGAACGCAGTAATCAAAGCCGCATAAAAATATTTGATGGCTTCGTAAAAAGTCCATCTGCGGCGTTGCGCTTCACCTTCGTCGTT
>JASEHN010000120.1 GCA_030018715.1 Thermodesulfobacteriota bacterium
AATGAAAAGAGCCTGGCAAATTATGTGCATGGCCTTTGTGGCCTTGTCAGTTTTTACACTGGTATTATCTTTTGAGTACCCCTATAAGGACAGACTGGGCCCCGGCCCTGCCTTCTTCCCTGTATGGATGAGTATCATAACCGGGGCCCTGTCCCTGGCACTTTTTTTCCAGACCACTTGGGGGAAGAGTGTGGTGGCCGTTACGGCTACCCTCATACCCGAGCGTCAAGGGGTGTGGCGGATTATGATCATCCTGGTCGCCTTATTAGGATGCCTGGCCCTCCTCGATCCTCTGGGTTTCCGTATCAGCCTTTTCTTGTTCCTCATTTTCCTCCCGCTGGGGCTCGGGGGGGGCAACTGGTGGGTTACCCTGATATTCGCCGTAGCCGGCAGCTTCGGGATTTTTCATGTCTTTTACTACTGGCTAAAAGTACCTTTGCCCATGGGGATGTTCGGTATTTAAGGAGGGGGATTTGGACGCGCTGCAATACTGGATTCTGGGTTTTTCGGTAGCCACACTCCCATTGAATCTCTTGTATGCCTTCATTGGGTGTGTCCTGGGCACCCTCATTGGCGTCCTGCCGGGACTGGGACCTGCAGCGGGGACGGCTATTCTCATTCCCGTCACCTTCGGCCTGGACCCCATCGGGGGGATTATCATGCTGGCCGCCATTTACTACGGAGCCATGTATGGTGGAACCATCACCTCCGTTTTGGTGAATGTACCAGGAGAGGCAGCCTCAGTCATAACTTGCCTGGACGGCTACCAGATGGCCAAGAAGGGTAGAGCAGGTCCTGCTTTGGGGATAGCAGCGATTGGCTCCTTCATCGGGGGTACCTTCGCTACCATTGCCCTTATGGTGGTATCCTTGCCCCTGGCCACCTTTGCGCTGCGTTTCGGCCCGCCCGAGGTATTCGCCTTACTCGTGGTAGGTCTTTCCCTGGTAACAGGCCTTTCCGGTCGCTCTATGTTAGCCGCCCTGGTCATGACCTTCTTCGGCCTGATGCTCTGCATGATTGGGATGGACCCGGTGCGTGGGGCTCCCCGTTTCACCTTCGGCATCCCCCCGCTGTACGATGGCATTGGCTTCATACCTGTAGTCATGGGTCTCTTCGGCGTCGGGGAGATTCTGCTGAGCATGGAGGCGCCTGTACTGGAGGTCATCAAGACCAAGATAACCGATCTTCTGCCCAAACGGGAGGAATGGAGGGTTTCTACGGGCGCCATCGGCCGGGGGACCATCATAGGATTCTTCCTGGGACTCATTCCGGGTATCGGTGCCATCATACCTACTTTTCTCGCTTACGTTGTGGAGAAAAAGGTATCCAAACACCCGGAGAAATTCGGTACCGGGGTCATCGAAGGGGTGGCCTCTCCGGAAACGGCTAATAACTCCTATGCCAATGGGGCCATGGTCCCCCTACTCACCCTGGGGATACCAGGGTCTCCTACCCTGGCCGTGCTTATGGGTGCCTTCATTATTCACGGTCTTACCCCCGGTCCTTTTCTTTTCAAAGAGCGCCCCGATGTAGTGTGGGGGCTCATTGCAAGCCTCTATTTGGGCAACGTCATGTTACTTATTCTGAATTTGCCCCTCGTGGGCTTCTGGGCCAAGCTTCTGGAAATACGCTATGAATTTCTCTACCCGGGTATTCTGCTCTTCTGCATTCTCGGAGCCTACAGCCTGAATCAAAGCGTTTTCGATGTGGGCGTGATGATAGCCTTTGGGGTCCTGGGCTATATCTTCCGTAAGCTGGATTGGCCCTTAGCCCCGACAGTCCTGGCTCTCATTTTAGGGCCAATGATGGAGAGGGCCTTACGAACCTCGCTGGAAATGTCCGCCGGGGATTTATCAATCCTTGTCACCCGGCCCATCTCGGCCGTTCTTCTGATCGTGGCTGCCGTCGTCCTGCTCAGCCCGGCGGTTCGCCTGTTAGGTAAGCGCGCGGGTAAGGAGGATGGTGGTTGATTCCCAGATGTATATTCCCTGGGTTCTTGGTCGTTGAATAAACGAAGGAGGGGTAAAATGAAAGGGAAAGTCATCATCAGCTTTGTAGTCATCGTCTTAACCGCTTTGGGATTTCATGCCAGCTCTTCCGCCTTTCCCACCAAGCCGATCACTTTTCAGGTTCCCTGGCCGGCGGGCGGGGCTACCGATGTGGGAGCCCGTATCTTGGCTTCCATCGCCGAAAAAAATATGGGCCAGCCTATCGTGGTCATCAACAAAGTAGGCGCAGGCTCCCAGGTGGGCTTGACCGAGACGTCCCGGCAGAAGCCCGACGGATATTACCTCGGCTTCGTGAGTGTCCCGGCACTCAACACCATCATCCTGGATCTGGAACGCAAGGCCCTCTTCGACCTTGACTCTTTTGTCCCCATTATCAACCAGGTCATAGATCCAGGGCTCATCTGGGTAAAGGCAGACAGCCCCTACAAGACCCTGAAAGATCTCCTGGATGATGCCAAGAAGCGACCGGGAGTGGTTAAAGCCAGCACTACGGGTATCCTCGGCGATGATCACCTGGCAATTCTCATGATGGAAGAAGCGGCCGGAGTGAAGTTTCGCATCGTCCACTACGAAGGCGGCGCCCAGCAGTTGACGGGCACCCTGGGAGGGCATGTGGATGTCTCCTTTGACAATGTGGGGAGCGTCGCCCCAAGGGTGAAGTCAGGGGAGCTTAGGGGATTGGCTGTAATGGACAAGGAGAGGTCCAAGTTTATGTCCGATGTGCCCACCACGGTGGATTTGGGTTACCCCACCGTCATCTCCTCTTCCAGCCGGGGTATTCTGGGGCCCAAAGGCATTCCCGGACCCATTCTGAAGAAGATTCAGGAAGTTTTCTTGGATGCTATGAAAAATCCTGAACACCTCGAGAAGATGGGCAAGGCCGGGCTGGCCGTCAAACCCATGGTGGGGGAAGAGTACGGCAAGTATCTGCGAGATATTCACGAGAGGGCAAAACCATTGGTGGATATCGCCCGAAAAGACAAGTAGGTCGGTAACGACTCAGCGCTCTACAAAATTCTTCAATTAAGGAGGAAGAAGATGAAAAGGAGAATTATCTTTAGTCTTATTGCGGGATTAATTATGGCCTTGGCGGTCAGTATCCATGCTGCGGATTATCCCACGAAGCCCATTATCCTCATGGTAGCCTATGCCGCAGGAGGGGAGACCGATATTGGGGCTCGTATCCTGGCCGCCATCGCAGAAAAGGAGCTGGGGCAGCCTATCGTAGTGGTCAACAAAGGAGGCGCTGGAGGCCAGGTAGGATGGACAGACCTGGCCAAGCAAAAGCCCGATGGCTATACCATTGGCTTTGTCAATCCCCCGGCCCTGAACAGTATCATCCTGGACCCGGAGCGAAAAGCTACCTTCAGCCTTGACCATTTTGTCCCCATCATCAATCAAGTTGTCGACCCAGTTTGCTTTTACGTAAAACCGGAAAGCCCCTACGAGACCTTCAAAGACCTGCTGGAGGATGCCAAGAAACGCCCCGGGAAGATCACGGTCACAACAACGGGCATCTTCAGCAACGAGCACTTGGGCATCCTGATGTTGCAAGACGCGGCAAAGATCAAGTTCCGCATCGTCCATTTCGATGGGAGTGCTCAGATTAATACCGCCCTGATAGGAGGGCAGATCGATGTCGGTGTTGATAACGTAGGGGGTGCCTGGGCATCAAGGGTGAAGGCCGGGCAGGTTAGGCCTCTCCTCGTGATGGACAGGGAGAGGACTAAGTTCTACCCGAATGTTCCCACCACGATAGAGCAGGGGTACCCCACTGTTTTAATGTCTTCTAGCCGGGGCATCGTCGGTCCCAAGGGGATTCCTGAGCCCATCATTAAGAAGCTCCAGGCGGTTTTCCAGAAGGCCATGGAGGACCCTCAGCACATGGAGAAAATGGACAAGGCAGCCCTAGCCGTCAAAATCATGGTGGGAGAGAAGTACGGCAAATACATAAAAGATCTGCATGAAACGACAAAGAAGCTAATAGAGATTGCTCGCAAGGCTGACTAGGAAGGCGAGGCCATAGGGAAGGTGGTCAAAAGGAGAATTGGCGAAGGGAGAATATACAGTCGGGAGTTAGAAAAGCATAGTGAGCTTACATGTGTAGGATAAGAGAAAACCAAAAATAAGGAGGGGAAAAATGAAAGGGAGAGTTATTTTCAGTCTCGTAGCGGTGTTGATATTGGCACTTGGGGTCAGCGCCTACCCGCAAGCTTATCCCACTAAGCCTGTTATGCTTATGGTGGCCTATCCGGCAGGAGGCAGCACCGATGTGGGGGCTCGTATCGTGGCATCTATCGCAGAGAAGGAGCTGGGCCAGCCGATCGTGGTGCTCAACAAAGCTGGCGCTGGGGGACAGGTGGGCTTTACGGAGCTGGCCAAACAGAAGCCCGACGGCTCCTACATCGGCTTGATAAACCTCCCGGCCCTCAACACAATCATCCTGGACCCGGACCGCAAAGCCACTTTCGACATTGACACCTTCACCCCTATCATCAATCAGGTCCTGGACCCGGGGGTGATATACGTAAAGCCTGATAGCCACTATAAGAACCTCAAAGACTTGGTTGTTGAGGCCAAGAAGCGTCCCGGGGAGATCAAAGTGGGTACGACGGGCATCCTCGGCGATGACCACCTGGCCATCTTGATGCTCGAAGAGGCGGCAGGGGTCAAGTTGCGCATCGTCCACTTCGAGGGGGATACTCCGCAGGTAACGGCCCTCCTGGGAGGGCAGATCGATGTCAGCTTCTTGAATGTAGGCGGCCTAACGCCAAGAGTGAAGGCGGGTCAATTGAGGGTCCTGGCGGTGATGGACAAGGAGAGGTCCAAGTTCTATCCAGATGTGCCCACCTCGGTGGAGCAGGGCTATCCCGCTGTCATCTCCTCTTCCACCCGTGGCATCGCCGGCCCCAAGGGCCTCCCTGAGCCTATCGTCAAGAAGCTCCAGGCTGTTTTCAAGAAGGCCATAGAGAACCCCGAGCACATGGAGAAGATGGACAATGCAGGCCTGGCCATCAAGATGATGATGGGGGACGAGTACGGCAAGTACTTCCGGGAGCTGCACGATAGGACCAAGCCATTGGTGGATGCAGCCCGAAAGGCCAGATAGGTAAAGTTTTTTTGCGCTATGCGAATTTTATAAAAAAGGAGGAACCAAAATGAAAGGGCGAGTTATCTTCAGTTTTGTAGCGTTGTCGTTGGCATTATTTGTTGGCAGCGCCTACGCCTCGGATTATCCCACCAAGCCAATCACGCTTCAGGTGCCCTATCCGGCCGGGGGCAGCACCGATGTGGGAGCCCGTATCGTGGCGGCCATCGCGGAGAAGCAAATCGGCCAACCGATCGTGGTAGTCAACAAGGCCGGCGCCGGGGGACAGGTGGGCTGGACTGAGCTGGCCAGGCAAAAACCCGATGGATATTATCTTGGTTATATTAATCTTCCTCACCTGCCCGCAACTATCCTGGACCCGGAGAGGAAGGCCACCTTCAAAGGAGAGGACATCGTGCCCATCATCAGCCAGGCCCTTGACCCGACCACCATTTCGGTGCGGCCGGACAGCCCCTGGGCCACACTGAAAGACCTGATTGAAGACGCCAAGAAGAAGCCCGGCCAGATCGCCGCCGGAATCGTGGGTTACCTCCAGGACGACGAGATCGGCTATCTGCAGTTTGCGGAAGCGGCGGGGGTAAAATTGCGGCTGGTCTACTTTGATGGGGCCGCGCCCGCCATCACCGCCCTCCTCGGAAAGCATGTGGATGTCCTCTTCTGCACCGTTGCTGATAATTATTCCCAGTGGAAGTCTGGAAGGATCCGTATGTTGACGATCATGGATAAGGAGAGGACTAAGTTCTACCCTGATTTGGCCACTACGGCGGAGCTGGGATTTCCCATGGTCATTTCCGCCTCCACCCGCGGAATTGCAGGTCCAAAAGGCATCCCTGAACCCATCATGAAAAAGCTCCAGGACGTGTTTAAGAAAACGATGATGGCCAAGGAACACATGGACAAACTGGAAGGCGCCGCCCACCCGGTCAAGATCATGGTGGGCGAGGAGTTCGTCAAATACTACTGGGATAGCTTCAAGGTTGCCCAAAAGTGGGTGGACTACGTGCGCAAGAAATGATCGGCGGCCCTATTGGGGGCAGTGGCTTAGGCTCCTGCCCTCATCTCCAGGCCTCAGAATAACGGTTCTTTCAACCATGTCCTTCGATTGCTCTTTTTATCCTTTCAAAACGTAAAATCTCCATTCGCCATGCCAGGTGGGCTTCCTCTAAGGTTGCTGATTGGAAACGCAGGCTTTGCCCGGGCATGATCTGGGCCAGGCGGTCTAAATCGGCGGTGATGACATTGGCAATCTTGACATATCCGCCGGATACCTGGGCATCCCACAGAAGAATAATGGGCAACCCATCCCCCGGAACCTGAATTGCTCCCCGGGAAATGGGTTCCGATATGATATCCGCACCCTGCAAGTGCTCGATGGCCAGTCCTTCCAGCCGGTAACCCATGCGGTCGGATTGAGAACTGACCCGGTATTCGGAGGTAAGGAACGTTTCGATGCCTTTGGGAGAAAAGCGCTCTTCCTGCGGACCAAGGATGACCCGCAAGGGATTTAGGATAGAAAAAGAAGGGATCATTTCCTGGGGGAAATTCCCCTGGGGAATTGATTTTCCTTCCGGGTCCTCGAATTCAAGTATATTACCAGCCTGCAGGGGAGTCCCCATTAGGCCACGGACAAAAACAGAACGGCTGCCTAAAAACTCCTGACCGGAAAATCCTCCCTGGACTGTTAGGTAAGCCCGAAAACCCTTCTTCCTCGCCCGGAAAGCAACCCGATCCCCCTTCTGAATAGGCAAGGCCTGCCACATGGGCAAAGGATCCCTGTTTACGGTAGGTGAAAGATTTCCGCCAGTCACGGCGATGACCAGGTCATTCAAAGCGAGAAGCTCAAGCCGGAAAAGGGTGACCTCCAGAAGGGCCGCGCCAGGAGGGTTGCCCACGAGCAAATTGGCCACTTGCCCCGAAAACCGGTCTGCTATACCTGAAGCTGGTATGCCGTATTTCATATACCCTGGCCGGCCAAGATCCTGAATCGTGGTGAAGACGCCCGGGTTTAAAACCTCAAAAGCTCTCATAGAAAATCCACCGCCTGCTTTCCCTGGGCTCTCAGGGCCTCTTCTTCGGTAACCGGCATAAACTGAATTTCGTCCCCGGATAAAAAAGGAACAGGGGGAAAGAGAAGGGGATCATAAAGGTTGACGAAGGTCCGTCCGATGTAGTTGAAGCCCGACGGTTGATCCGTCGTAATGGCATTCGCCTGACCGCCAGCTAGACCTACCGAACCCCCAGGCACAAGGGTCCGGGGAGTTGCCAGGCGCGGCACCCGCAGGATCTCCGGCAGGCCCCCCAGGTAAGCCAGGCCGCAAATAAACCCGATAAAATAAACCATGAAGCGTGTTTCTGAAAAAACCCGAATCACTTCTGCCTGGGACAGATGCGTGGTCTCGGCAACCATCTTAAGGTCTGGCCCATGGGCGCCGCCATAGACTGTGGGTAAGCGAAAAATACGCCCAGGAGGAAGATCTATGGTTTTAGCTTTTTTTATCCAGAAATTTATTTTTTCCACAAGAGGCCGGTATTCGATCTTAAGCGGATCATAGGCCACCAGGAGAGTTCGGTAGGCTGGAAGGATTTCGTTGATGCCGGGAAGATTCTCGGATTCGATGGTCAGAGCAAGGGAGCGCACTGACCGGTTAACCTCAGGGTCGATCCGGTTTTCGAACTCTACTAAAATCCCCCTGTCCCCGGAGGGGCAGATTTTAGGCCATTTGGACAAACTTTTTTCCTTTCCAACTTTCTTTGGATGTAGATAACCGGGCAATTACAACCCGTAATATACCAGAAGCCGCATAAAATCCAATTAAAATTTTTTCCCGCCAGCCCATATTTGATGAACTCGTAAAAAGTCTGAAAATGCCCTTTTCCGTCATTCCGGCGGAA
>JASEHN010000121.1:0-6594 GCA_030018715.1 Thermodesulfobacteriota bacterium
CTAAAGTGATCCGCCTAAGGCGGACTAAAGTTGAAAAAAGGAATTTCCTATACAAGTGAATTATTTGTTTTGGTATAGGCTTTTTAATTATTCTTATTCTCTGTGATCTCTGTGGCGAAAAAAAATGAGGATTAGACCATGGCCCGAATTGGAGTTTTTGTCTGTCACTGCGGGACTAACATTGCCAGTACGGTTGACGTAAAATACGCGGCCGAGGAGATGTCCAAAGAGAAAGGCGTGATTATCTCCCGCGACTACAAATATATGTGCTCCGATCCGGGCCAGAAAATCATCAAGGAATATATCCGCCTGTATAAGTTAGACCGCGTGGTGGTGGCCTCCTGTTCCCCGCTTTTGCATGAACGCACTTTCCAGAACACGGTGCAAGAAGAAGGTATGAACCCTTACCTGATGGAAATGGCCAACATCCGCGAACAATGCTCCTGGGTGCACAAAGACCGGGCCGAGGCCACGCTCAAGGCCATAGAGCTGATCAAAATGTCCGTGGCCAAGGCGCGGATGAATGAGCCGCTTTTCCCCAAAGGCATCCCCGTGGAGCGCAAAGCCCTGGTCATCGGCGGGGGCATCTCGGGAATGCAGGCGGCCCTGGACATCGCCATGGTAGGCCATCCGGTGCTGTTGGTGGAGCGATCACCGTCGATCGGCGGGCGGATGGCCCAATTCGACAAGACCTTTCCCACCCTGGATTGCGCGGCCTGCATTTTAACTCCCAAGATGGTGGACGTGCGCAGCAACCCGAACATTCGCATTCTTTCTTATTCAGAGGTTGAGAGCGTCGAAGGTTACGTGGGAAATTTCGAAGTCAAGATCCGCAAAAAGGCGCGGTCCGTGGATATGTCCAAGTGCACGGGCTGCGGAGAATGTATGCTGAAGTGCCCCAGCCGGGTGGAGAGCGAGTTCGATCTCGGTCTGGGAAAGCGTAAGGCCATCTACATTCCTTTTCCCCAGGCCGTACCCAATGTGCCGGTCATCGACCGGGCCCATTGCCGGTATTATACACAGGGGAAATGCAAAGTATGCCAGAAAGTCTGTCCGGCGGAGGCCATCAACTACGAGCAGGAAGACGAGGTGATCACGGAGAAAGTCGGGGCCATTGTCGCCGCCACGGGATTCGACCTTTCCGATCCCAATGACTACAGCGAATACGGCGGCGGCCGGTATAAAGATGTGATCAACGGCCTGCAGTTCGAGCGAATGATCAATGCTTCCGGCCCGACCGAGGGGCATTTAAAGCGGCCTTCAGATGGAAAGGAGCCCAAGACCATCGTCTTCATTCAGTGCGTTGGCTCCAGGGATGAAAACCTGGGCCGGCCCTATTGCTCCAAGATGTGCTGCATGTACACGGCCAAACATGCCATCCTTACCAAGGAGCACATTCCAGATGCCCAAGTCTATGTCTTCTACATCGACATCCGGGCGGCGGGGAAAAATTACGAGGAATTTGTCCGGCGGGCCATTGAACAGTATGGAGCAATCTACCTGCGGGGACGGGTGTCGAGAATCTTTGAGAAGAACGGGAAATTGATCGTGCGGGGGGCGGACACCCTCCTGCGGAGCCAGGTGGAGATAGAGGCGGATATGGTGGTCCTGGCCACGGCCCTGGTGGCCCGGAAAGATGCCGTCAAAGTGGCCCAGATGCTGGGAATTCCATACGATCAAAATCAATTTTTCACAGAGATGCACCCGAAACTGGCTCCGGTGGAAAACGTGACCTCGGGCATCTACCTCACCGGCGCCTGTCAGGCCCCCAAGGACATACCCGATTCCGTGGCCTCAGCCAGCGGGGCTTCGGTGAAAGTCTGCGCCCTCTTTGCCAGCGATGAGTTGATCTCCGACCCGATGACCGCGCAGGTTAACCCCGCTTTATGTTCCCTTTGTAAGACCTGCGTGGACATCTGTCCTTTCAGGGCCATCATCGAAGAAGAAGTGCAGATGCCCGATGGCAGGGTGCAGAGGCAGATGCGGGTGATCGACGGGGTTTGCCACGGCTGTGGGGCCTGTGTAGCTTCCTGCCGGCCGGGGGCGCTTTCTCTGAAAGGTTACACGGATCAGCAAATTTTTGCAGAAATCGAATCATTGGCGAGTTCATTTTGAAATAGAAGCCAGAAAACAGAATTCAGAATCCAGTAAAAAATTTCTATCAAACTTCTGACTTCTGACTCCTGACTCCTGACTCCTGTTTTCTGTATTCTATTCTTTGAATCTGAGGTATCCATGGAAGCGAAGCCGGAAACCGAAAAGAAAGAAAAAAATTGGGAACCGAAAATCCTGGCTTTCCTCTGCCGCTGGTGCAGTTATGCCGGCGCCGACCTGACCGGCTCTTCCCGGATCAGTTATCCTGCGAACGTCCGCATCCTGCGCGTTCCCTGTTCCGGCCGGGTAAATCCCCTGTTTATCCTCAAAACCCTGCGCTCCGGAATGGACGGCATTCTGGTCTCGGGCTGCCATCCAGGAGACTGTCATTACACGGCCGGGAACTACAACGCCCGCAGAAAATTCGCCATCCTCTCCCGGCTTTTGGAGTACGTGGGCATCGATCCCCGGCGAGTGCAATTCTCCTGGGTCTCGGCTTCAGAAAGGGATAAATTCGCCAAGGTGGTGAGCGCAGTGGTGGCGGACGTGAAAGCCCTGGGTCCCAACGAGTTGTTCCAACTCCCTGATTTTGGCCAGATGACTAAAGGGCCGACGAGCCCTGATCCATAGGATGAGAAACAGCCATGTCCGAAATAATTCCTGAAGTAAGCAAAGACGGCCTCTTGGACTTGGGAAAGAAGCTTTTCGACGAAAGAAGAGTGGATTATTTTCTCGGCTACAAAAAGGGGACGGTGAGATTCAAAACAATTCCTCTGATTGCCCGGAAAGGGGAAGATCTGCAAGAGCTCTGGGTGGAGGACTTTTTCCATGCCAACCTGTCTCTTTACCTGAAAGAGATCAAAGGAAGAGTGGGTATTCTGGCCAAAGGGTGCGACAGCCGATCCCTGGTTTCTCTGATCAAAGAGGGGCAGATCAAGCGCGAGGACCTCTACATTGTGGGCATTCCCTGCGCCGGGCAGGTGGATCCCGGCAAAGCGGCAAAGGCCGCTTCCTGTGAGCCCGAGGAGCTGGAAGAGATCATCCGCAGGAATCAGGAATTTGTTATCCGGGCGAACGGTCAAGAGAAAACATTGTCCAAGACCCAGGTGCTCCTGGATAAGTGCCTCTTCTGCCAATACCCCCGGCCCCTGATCTTCGACTCCCTCCTCACAGGTGATTATGTTGCGCCGGTATCTCCTGTGGCCCGCGCCCAGGACGATCTCCGCCAGAAACCCGTTTCGGAAAAATGGGCCTTCTGGTCTGGGCAGTTCGAACGCTGCATCCGCTGCTATGCCTGTCGCAATGTTTGTCCGGCCTGCTTCTGCCCCAGGTGCATTGTGGAAGAGAATATGCCCCAGTGGGTTTCCCCCCTGCCCGCGGAAGGGGATAATTTCGTTTTTCATCTGATGCGTCTTTTGCACGTAGCCGGAACCTGCGTCTCCTGCGGGGAATGCCAGCGGGTCTGCCCCGTGGAAATCCCTTTGATGAAGCTTAACGAAAAAATGACCGATGACCTGCGGGAGCTCTTTGATTTTGTCGCCGGGGTGGATTTGGAAAAGGCGCTTCCTTTCCGCACTTACAGGCAAGAGGACCCCCAAGATTTCATAAGATGAGCAAGGGAAACCATGTACCGTAAAATAACCAGAGAGAAGCTGAGGAAGTGGCTTATTGGTTTGTCAGCCCGGGCCGAAATTCTGGTGCCGGCAAAGATGAACGGCCTGTGGACTTTCCGCCTCTTTCATAACCAGGAACTTCCCCAGAATTTCTTGAATTCCCGCATTCCCCCGAAGAATTTATTCTTCGAGCCTCTTAAGGGTTTGCTGGGGTGGAAGGCTGCTGACGGCTCGTTTCAGGTTAATTCTTGCCCTGCTCCCGAGGCTGCGCGGGTTATCTTCGGCTTAAAACCCTGTGATGCCCGGGCTCTGCGCCTCCTCCAGCCGGTCTTTACGGGAGATTACCCAGATGTGTTTTATGCCGGGAATCTTTCACGCACCCTCCTTTTAGGTCAAGCCTGCCGGGTGCAGTGCCAGGGATCTTTCTGTTCCGAGGTGGGTATCGACCGGCAGGACTCGGTTGACTTCGATGTGTTCTTCAGGGAAATTGCCGGAGGATACATAGTCAGAGTTATCACAGAGAAAGGCAACACTCTAACAGGGGAAAAAGAATTCTTTGAAGAATCCTCCGCAGGGGAATGGAATTCGGCCAAGGAGGAAATCCGGGGGAAAAATGAAATCCCCCTTTTCAATTTAGAGAAGGTAAAGGCCGGGGCCCGGGAGCGATTTCCGGATGAAGACTTCTGGATGCGGGTTTCGGCCAAGTGCATAAATTGCGGCATATGCACTTACCTTTGCCCCACCTGCCATTGCTTTGACCTTTGCGACCTGCAGAGACCCGGGCAGGGGGTTCGCTTCCGCTGCTTTGATAGCTGCGCCTTCCCGGATTTCACCAAAATGGCCGTACATAACCCCCGGGAGGAAAAGTGGCGCCGTTACCGCCAGCGGGTAAGCCACAAGTTTAATTTCTTCTATGAGAACTTCCAAACGGTAGCCTGCGTGGGCTGCGGCCGGTGCGTGGCCCATTGTCCGGTTAACCTGGATTTGCGGGAAGTTTTGCTGGAAATGGCCAGGTAAACCATCCGCAGAGGGACACGATGAACGCGCCAGAAGACGGGAAAAACATTTACCAGCCGCACCTTATGGAAATCGTTAAAATCATTCCCGAAACCGGGGACACCAAGACCTTCCATATCCAATTCCAGGACGCTTCTTTGCGGGAGAGTTTTTCATTTGTGGCCGGCCAATTTGCCGAATATTCCGTATTCGGAGAGGGGGAAGCTACTTTCTGCATCTCCTCCAGTCCCACACGCATGAGTCACCTGGAGTTCAGCGTAAAACGGGTGGGACGGGTGACCAATGCCCTGCATCAATTAAATGAGGGCGATATTATCGGTTTCCGCGGGCCCTACGGCAACTATTTTCCTTTAGATAAACTAAAAGGGAAAAACCTTCTGTTCATTGGCGGAGGAATCGGTCTTGCTCCCCTCCGTTCTTTGATCCATAACGTTGTGGATACCCGGTCGGATTATCGAGAAATCACCATTCTTTATGGAGCCCGAAGCCCCCAGGACCTGTGCTTCAAGTATGACCTGGAAACCTGGGAGCGCAACCCTTCTCTCAAGATGGTTACTACCGTTGATGCCGGCGACAACAAATGGAAGGGAAAAGTTGGTTTGGTGCCGATGGTTTTAGAGGAACTCAAGCCATCTGCCGGGGAAACGATGGCCATCACCTGCGGTCCTCCGATCATGATCCGTTATACCCTTAAGTCCCTGGAGAAACTCGGTTTCACTCCGTCTCAGGTGTGGACCACACTGGAAATGAAGATGAAGTGCGGCCTGGGGAAATGCGGCCGCTGCAACATTGGCCCCCTGTATGTTTGCAAAGATGGGCCAGTTTTCAGCCAGGAAGAGATTCAAAACTTCACTTCCGACGAATTTTGATGATCTCGTAACAAGTCGTCATTCCCGCGCAAGCAGACATTTTAAAGAGACATTAAGGGTAGTTTTAGAATTGACTTGACAGACGAATTGGATTTTAGAAAACCTTGGAGGTTATCATGATGAAAATTGACCCGGCAGATCTTAGTCGCCAAGATGCTCATGCTTTATTGATCGGGGCTGTCCTTCCCCGTCCGATCGCTTTTGTCTCCACTGTTAGCGCGGAGGGAATTCATAATATTGCCCCTTTCAGTTTCTTTACGGCCATGTCCACCAAGCCGGCCATCGTAGGCTTCGGGGTGGCCCGCAAAAGAGACGGAGCAAAGAAAGATACGCTCGTAAATATTGAGCACACCAAAGATTACGTAATTAACCTGGTCAATGAAGAATTGGCTGAAGCTATGAACCAGACTTCAGGGGAATACCCCAGTCACGTGGATGAATTCAGCGTTGCCGGTCTGACGCCAGTGAAAAGCGATTTGGTCAAATCCCCCCGGGTCGGCGAATCGCCGGTAAATATGGAGTGCCGGCTGATGCAAATATTAGAATTTGGCCAATCACCAAATGTGGCCAGTTTTATCATCGGGGAAGTAATTCGTGTTCACGTGCAAGAGGAATCATGGGTTGATGGCGTGATTAAGGCATCCAAAGTTAAAGCAATTGGCCGACTTGGGCAAGACTTTTACTGCCGGACAAGGGATATCTTTGAAATGAAGAGACCACGGGACTAAGGGATTAATGCGCTAATGGCGGCCCATCTTCAAATGTCAATTAATCGAAGATGTTTTTAAGCGCCCTTTTCTTACCTTCTTCACGGTAAATCTCACGATTAAGGTTAGGAGGAGCAATACTGCGACAATGGCGGAAAAGGCCGCCCAGGTCACCATTGTTCCCCTTGATAAGAGAGAGACCGGATTCAAACTGGCCTCCTTTACGATCCTTCCCAGTTGGCCCTTATATTTTTCCGGAACATCGGGAAGGCCATCACCGTTTGTATCGGGGAA
>JASEHN010000121.1:6694-7966 GCA_030018715.1 Thermodesulfobacteriota bacterium
ATCCAGATATTGGTTACCCGGTCAAAAATAACCCGCCGGGGATTGTAGGTGAATTTTAATCCGGACACTTGCAGAAAATAGGAGCTTCCCTTGCGCGGATATACGCTGGTCAGGACTTCCAGGGCCTTCTTTATCTCGGCGGCGTAAAGGTAACAGCTAATCAGGGGATAACCCATTGTATCATCCATCCCTATGCCCAGGGGTATGGAACGGAAAACATCGCATACGGCTAAAGCGCCTGTTTTCCCCCGCAGGAGACTATCGCGGATGACTCCATTTGACTCTATAGCCACAACCACTTTGGTCGCCGGATCGTTGGGATTGTAATCATATTTATTTACATACCAGCGAATTGAATCGGCGATTAAATTACCAAGGCTGGACTCCTCCTCGGCGATCCTTATATCAAAGGCTGTTTGCCCGATAACCTTGGTGGAGCTAAGGTTCACCTCCTTAAGAACATCCCGATCAATCATGCCTGTGAACGATTCAATCTTTTTTTGCAGGGCCATATCTCCGGGAATCGTGGCATCGATGTCGATGAGCCGGTAATTTTTTTGTTTGACCTTCCCCTTATCCCAGAGAAGATCAAGGACCCCGACGCACTTTCCATAGGCCGAAGCCTGGAGAATGAGGGTGGAATTTACCACTATAGGTTTTTCCAGCCTCGTATGGCTGTGTCCTCCCACGATGACATCGAGGCCCTGCACCTCCTTGGCCAGGATCTCGTCTTCCGAGCGGGATTTATTCTTACTCAAACCACTGTGGGAGAGGCAAATCACCATATCCACTTTTTCCTTTTCCCGCAGAACCTTCACCATCTCCTTGGCCATCTCCACGGGATCCCGGAACTTTACCGGCGAGGCGAAGGGGGCCTTTTCCGCGGCGTCTTTTCCCATCAGACCAAAAATTCCTATCTTCACCCCGCCCTTCTCCACGACCATATAAGGCTTTACCAGGCCCTTTTTAAACACTTCCTCGAGGGTATCATCCCGGTCGCTTTCCTTGCTGAAGATGGCGTTGGAGAAAACAATGCTCGGCATTCCTCCTTTGGCCTCTGCCGATTGAAGGATCTGGGCCAGACCTCTTGGTTTGAGATCAAACTCATGGTTGCCTAAGGTAACGGCGTCATATCCCATCTCCTTCATCAAGCGAAGTTCCACAGCCTCTTCCCTGGAAATCATATGGAAGAGGGACCCCATAAGAAAATCCCCCCCATCGAGAACGAGTACGGGATTCTTCCTCTTCTCCCTCTCCTGTTTTAAAATTGTA
>JASEHN010000122.1 GCA_030018715.1 Thermodesulfobacteriota bacterium
GAAAGCCTCGAAGATTCCGAAAACCTCCCATCCCCCGACCTGATCGCCGCCGAGATTGTTGAAAACTTAGAATCTGCTTTAGAGCAGTTCAGCGGGATTTATGAAAGCCTGAGGCAAAAGTAACTTATCCTTGATGTTTTAACCAATTAACCTTTGTGATAAATGGCCCTTGCCGAGAAATATATCAAGTACTGGCAGGATCATGCACGGCATAAAATATCAATACCAGAGGAATAAGAAGTCATCAATTTATAAATCTATGGATGTCCCCCATCTCAAAAATGGAATGAAAAGGAGAAAACCAGGTCAGAATTGGAGACTTTCGGAAAAAACGATTGGAATGTCACTTATTGCGGTTCAGCCCCCTATAGGTAGGCAAAATCACAAAGGGGAAAATGGCCAAGATTCGGAGGTGAAGGGTTGATATTGCCTGATAGGAGCCTTTTAATGGGTGATCCCTTTGGCGTGAATTTGGCGCTTTAAAGCGGTTTCCGCCGCAAGGATTTTCTTGACCTAAAAACTGAAAACTGATAATCTTGGGCATCTTTCTTGCTGAGCTATAAAAGTTAGGAACCACTCAATGGCCAATTTGCATCTTATAATCTAAAAAACTCATCAAGATTAAAGGGTTTTTGATCGAAAAGAGGATATGATTGGTGGTAAGATAATAAGTAAAATGGAGGAAAATCTTTTCTTGGGAGGGAAAACCTGATGTCTTTGGGGGTGGTAATAAAAGGCCCGGAAGGGATTGTTCTGGCGACGGATAGCCGGGTTACTTTGGAAGCTCAAAAACCGGGGCAACCACATCCTTTTTCCGTCAATTTCGATAATGCAATCAAGACACTTAGCTTTTCAAAGGACCCCCATAATTTTGTTGGTGCAGTGACATACGGCATTGCGGGCATCGGTATCCCGCCCCGAACTGCACATAGTTTCTTATCCGAATATGAGGTTTCTCTGGAGGAGAAAAAAAACCGCCTAACGGTCTTGGAGTATTCTGAGGGATTAAGTAATTTCTTTATGGCCCAATGGGAAAAGGCCAAGATGCCCAAAGATTATAAGGGGCCAAACATGACATTTGTTGTTGGGGGCTATGACGAAGGAAAGCCATATGGCAGTGTTTTTCTTTTCGAAATCCCAGGAGCTCCAGGTCCTCAAGAGCAGTATCCCAATTTGTTTGGAATGACTTGGGGAGGTCAACTTCAAATTGCCAGCCGCTTAATTCATGGTTACGATCCCGAGTTGTTAAATATTCTTCGAAATGGACTTAAGCTAACTGAAGAACAAGTCCGAAATCTGATCCCAATTTTTAGGAATCTTGAATTCCCAATTCCTTATGATGTATTACCTTTGCAGGATTGTGTAAATTTGGCACTTTTATTATTGCGCACAACAATCAACGCTCAGCACCTCTCCGTCGATGTCAGAGGGGTCGGCGGCGACATTGATGTCGCAGTTATTACCAGGACAGCAGGGTTGAAGTATCTTCAGAAAAAAGAACTCCATGGTGAAGCGCGGTTTTAAAGGAGGACATTTATGAGCCATCCTAAGACAGAAAGTAGTACGTTTATATCGCAAGTCGGATTAAAGAATTGGCCTCTGAATTATCCAGCTTTTGAAGTGCTATCTCCTTCGGCTCGCACAGACCTTGTGATCTGCGAGCATGGAGGAATCAGTGCCGGATTATTTGAATGGGTTTTTCCAAAGAGTTCTGACTCCCTCCAGTCTTCCTTTGATGTGGATCTGAATTTACCAGCGTGGGATTTGTTAAGTGATGAAGCTCTTTTGAATTTTGAGCGCGAATTAAATTAAAATGGCGCGCGGGGACGTTTTATTGGTCGATCTGCCAGCTCCCTCATCCGGCGCTGGACATGAGCAAATGGGAAACAGGCCAGCTATCGCTGTGCAGAACGATGCCTCGGATCCCAGACTCCCCACAATCATGATAATACCTTTCACTACGAGCCTCGGTGCTTTGAGGTACCCTCATACTTTTCGCGTTGATCCTTCTCAGCAAAATGGACTTGACAGGCCATCTGTGTTATTGGTTTTTCAGCTTCGAGCTATCGATAAGATTCGTATTACAGGGAATATTGGACGACTTGAACAACATTATCTCCAGCAAATGGAAGCAGAATTACGGAATTTACTTAACATTTTATAAAAGATCACACTGCTGTTCAAGGCATGGCCTCCGGCAGCGCCGGAGGCCTGCCGCTGAGAATCGGAAGGGGTCAGTCCGTGAATTACAATAATTTTACGTGGATCAGCCAGAGGTTTAGGGATGAGAGATGTTTAAACGGTGATGCAAGCAACAAGTTTGGGAATTTTAAATTCCGATATCTTCCTCGTAAAGTAAACTCGCGGCAAAAGATTAAGAATCAGATCGAGATAGATAGCGGAAAGAAAATAATTGTTTAGGAAAGAGGTGGAAAAAATGGAACCAAAAAGGGAGGAGCAAGAAAAGAAGGAAGCATTACTGACTTTCCTGGAATTTACCCGGGATGGAAAATTCGCTAAGATCGAAGAAAGCTCCCTCGCCTATGTCAGACTGAAAGAGCAGAGGGAAGATCCCCCGCAGGAAGAATATTTTTATAGTGTGAGATAAAATTTCCCTTTCCAGAACCATTCGGAATTTTTGAGCCCCTCTTCAGGAGGGGCTTTCTGTTTCTCTGGAAAGACATCGTAAAAGGGGTCCGGTTTCAACATTCAACAGATTTGATCCCTGAGATTCCTATTTCAAAATGTCCGCAAACAAGGATTTTCCAGGCGAGAAAGCGGGTCGCAATCCGATTTTAGTCAAGGTCATGGACATCTTCGGCAACGACACCTCCCAGGCGTTTGATGTGGAGATAAATAAATGCCAAGAAAAACTCAGAGCCCTGTAAAAGGAACTGATCCATCAGGAAAGCTGCTCAACGACTTGCGAACGCTGATCACCGACGCTCGGCAGGATGTGGCCCGATTCGTCAATTCCGCCTTAGTAATGCTTTATTGGAGAGTAGGCCAGCGGATTCGGAAGGACATTTTGAAAGAGAAGAGGGCGGAATATGGTGAGCGGATTTTGCCGACACTGTCGGCAAAATTGGAAGTGGAATTCGGGTCAGGTTTTAGTCAACGGAACCTGGCAAGCATGGTGCGCTTTGCGGAGGTTTTCCCCGATCTCGAGATTTTGCACACACTGTGTGCAAAATTGAGCTGGAGTCATTTCCGTCAGATCATCTACCTGAGAGACGATCTCCAGCGCAATTTTTACGCTGAGATGAGCCGCATTGAAAACTGGAGCGTCCGTACACTGGAGAGGAAGATCTCCGGCATGCTCTATGAGCGAACTGCTCTTTCAAAAAAACCGACAGAACTGATCAAGAAGGAACTGGCGGATTTAAAGGAGAGGGATAAACTAACTCCCGATCTTGTCTTCCGTGATCCATATTTTCTTGATTTCCTCGGATTAAAAGATACTTACAGCGAAAAAGATCTCGAAACCGCAATTTTACGGGAAATGGAGGCTTTCATCCTGGAACTCGGGGTGGGATTTAGCTTCGTAGCGAGGCAGAAAAGGATGACGGTAAGGGATGACGATTTCTACCTCGACCTCCTCTTTTACCACCGAAACTTCACCGGTTAGTGGCTATCGAACTGAAGCTGGATAAATTTAAAGCCGAGTACAAGGGGCAAATGGAGCTCTATTTGCGGTGGCTGGAAAAATACGAACAGCAGCCGGGGGAGTTCTCCCCAGTTGGCTTGATCTTGTGCGCAAGCAAATCGGAAGAGCAAATCGAGTTGCTGCAATTGGGCAAGGGCGGAATACGGGTATCCGCTTATTGGACGGAACTCCCGCCGCGCGACCTGTTGCAGAAAAAACTACATGAGGCGATTGTATTGGCCATGGCTCGTTTAGGGCAGAGCAAACAGCAAAAACTATTGGCGGAATAAGCCTTGTGGCAAAGAGCATTTTGTTACCACCGCTTTTAAACTCCCCCTTTATCAACGATATGAGGTTCCCCCCTATGGGCTATATGATTCTTGAATTTGAAAGGATAAGGTTATCATTTGATTCATGTTGATCCTCTGATTCGTCTGATCGAGGGGGGAATTCTCATCGGTGAAAAGGGTCCCGAAACTGACCGGCGGTAACAGCATTATTTCTTTTTTGAAAAAATGCGGGAAATAAGTCGTCAAAAGCATAAGGAGGGGCAGAAATGTTAAAAGAAATTGAAAATTACTTGTCCTTTTTGGACGATCTGCGCAGTCAGGTGAAGAGTCTCCTGGAAGGATTGCCGAAAGAAGCGCTGGACTGGCGTCCGATTGATGGCCAGGGAGAAATGGCCACGAACTCACTAACAGTCATGGCGATCCACCTGGCTGGTTCAGAGGCTTTTTGGATGAAAGAGATTATCGGAGGGCAATCCATCCATCGTGACCGCGATGCTGAGTTTGTCGTAAAAGGGCTGGGGTTTCCGGAACTGATAGCCAAATTAGAAACGGCGGCAAAAGAAACTCCCGCTATTCTATCCTCCCTGACGCCTGCCCAACTGGAAGAAACCCGGAAATTTCGGGACCGCATAGTAACGGTCCGGTGGGCGATCCTGCACGTCATCGAACACTTCGCCATGCATGTCGGGCATATGCAACTTACGCGTCAATTGTGGCTGGCTAACTTCGGAAAGAAATAGAATGTCATCACCGGCCGTTTGCCAAACTGGTCATGATCAAAGGCCTGAGTGTCGATCACAGCAGTTACCACCCGAAATGCAGGAATTTGGGCGTGGAAAATTAGCTGAATGACAGGAAGAATTAAAAGGATAAAATGAGAAAGTAAAGCTATGAAAGTTCCGGCAATCGAAATTCGGGAAGTTACCTACGCCATCAACGGCAGAAAGATAATCGATAATGTTACCTGGAAAGTGGAACGCGGAGAACATTGGGCCCTTCTGGGGCCGAATGGCGCCGGGAAAACCACCCTCCTAAATATTGTCTGCGGGTATCTCTGGCCAAACGCGGGGGGAGAGGTACGGCGCCAGGGGAAAGCGCTCATCGACCTGAGGGAATTGAGGCGAAGCATTGGCTGGGTTACTTCTTCTCTTCCTGCGCATATCCCGGCGGAAGAGCCGGTATTGGAAACCGTCCTTTCGGGAAAATATGCCCAGATCGGCTTCGTGAAGATGAAATGGGAGGTCCCCAACAAGCAGGACTACGAAACCGCGCTCCAACATCTGGATGAACTCGGCTGTCCCGAGTTGGCTGGTATGAAATTTGGTTCTCTTTCCCAGGGAGAACAGCAAAAGGTCTTGATCGCCAGAGCGCGCATGACCCAACCCTATTTAATCATTTTGGATGAACCCTGTGCGGGCTTAGACCCTGGAGCACGGGAAACCTTTCTATCCTCTTTACAAGAATTGGGAAGGTATAGGGGAGCACCCAGTCTGGTTTACGTGACCCACCACATTGAAGAGATACTACCTTTATTTAAAAAGACGTTAATTCTCAAAGATGGGCAAGTGATCGCCAGCGGGAATACCAATGCCATTATCAATGACCAAACGATGGAGGAACTCTACGGGGTTTCTTTGAAAATCGTACGGAGTAACGGCCGCTTCTGGCCAATCGGAAAATAACCATTTGTAACAGTTTAACCCTTTGGAAATTTGGCTAAACTTCAACCCAAAATGCATTTGAAGTAGAGTAGAGAGCTGGCGTAGTAGCTAAAGCTCTATCCCCAGCTCCCTCCTCTACCCTTTTTCTTCTGTCAATAAACAGTTGCATTTGAATCAATGTCCCTTTTTAGAACGAAAAGGAATCATCACTCCCAGAGGGTCATCTTCCATCCCGATGTATCGTTCACCCAGGTAAACTTCGATAAAAAAAGAGTTGACATGTATATGTTTATCATATACAATTAAATACCATGAAGGAAGAATCCGAAAAGGCTGTTGGCTTCCAATGGGATGAGGGGAACGCCGATAAAAACTGCATCACACATAACGTTGAGAACTGGGAGGGTGAACAGATATTTTTCAATGCCCCCTTGCTTATTCTCGGTGATCTGAAACATTCCACCACAGAGGAAAGATGGGCTGCCTTTGGCCGCACAGATGATGGACGTCTTCTTACCGTGGTTTTCACAAAAAGAGGGAATCTGATTCGGATCATTTCCGCAAGAGATATGAACCGAAAGGAGAGAAGGTTTTATGAAGAAAATGGATAATCGTATACCGGAATTCAAGAGCGAGGACGAGGAGCGTGCATTTTGGGCAACTCACTCCCCACTCGATTATTTTGACCCCAACCGCATCAATAGAGCATTCTTTCCAGATCTGAAGCCGTCTCTGAAATCGATTTCTATCCGGGTCCCCTCGGACATGCTGGCGGAGCTCAAAACCTTAGCCAACAAGAAGGACGTACCTTATCAGAGTCTCGCCAAGGTATATTTAGCCAGGCAGATCGCTCTGGAACGTGGATCCCTGAGTCGCTCTCCAAGAAAAAAGAGAGACCATAGAGCCCATGCCCGACAAGGCGTGGCAGCAGGTGCGTCACAAGATTTAAATCGCTGAGCTTGCAATGGTAGTTCTGGTTCCAATCATAGGGTGTGCTATGATCAAAGACTCGGAGGTCGAATAATGCGCAAGATGTCATTTGAAAGGCTTGAGGTTTCGTCCGTGCATAGTCAAGTATTGAAAAAAACCGTTATCTCGGACAGCGGCCCAGGTACCATTCTAAAGGATTTTGATACGCTCTTGAATTATCTTAGGAAACAGGAGCTACCGGTTGCGGGCACACACCAGTTGCCCAGGAATGTGGTGGCAGAGATGAATGCCCGTCTGACCCATCCTATTCAACTCAGGCTGAAGCGGCCCCAGCAGAAATCATACCCGCACCTTCACGGGCTGTATCTGCTGATGCGGGCCTCAGGGCTCGCTTGTGTTGGGGGAACAGGAAAGCTCTTTCTATCTGTCGATAAAGGAACACACCAGGTTTGGGAAAATCTGAATCCCACCGAGCGATACTGTACCTTGCTGGAAAGCTGGTTGCTCCGGGGAAAGCCGGAAATCATCGGGGAGGGCCGCAGAGGTCTGCTTTTGATCCCTGATAATTTTCAAGCGTGGAGCAACTTCTTCGGACAGATGTCCAATAAGGGGTTGCAGGTCGCAGGCACCAGAGATGCCGAGTATCTACTGAGGTATATGCCAGGCTGGCATAACTTGGGCCTGCTGGAGTTGTTCGGCCTGATCGCCATACAGCCCGGTTCGCCCATAGAGGGCAAGGGGGGGCAGATTGAGCATATTGACCGCACCGCATTTGGCAGTGCCTTGTTGGCTTTACTTTACGCCAAGTTCTTCAGAAATATCAACCTTATCTTGAAATTAGAAGAGGAGGGAAAAGTTCCGGTCGGTGCGCTGCAGCCTGTTCTCCAGCCTTATTTCCCGGACTGGAAGAACAACCTTTCCATTCCCGAATGGGCCTTTAGAGAAGGAACGCACATCTTTAAGGTATCCTTAGGGCGATTATGGTTCCGGATCGCTATCCCCGCAAATTATTCTCTGGAATCGCTGTCGTCTGCCATTCTCAACGCTGTCGAGTTTGATTACGATCACCTGTATCATTTCTCGTATGAAAACTCCTTTGGGGCATTGGAGATGATCAATCACCCATACATAGACGAGGGGCCGTGGGCAAGTGACGTTATGGTGGGCGACGTGCCGCTTCGTGTCGGACAGAGGATGAACTACCTGTATGACTTTGGCGACAACTGGGAGTTCGACATAACCCTGGAAGGGGTTGATCCGGATAAGGCGGTTAAAAAGCCGGTTCTCCTTGAGATGCACGGAAAACCGCCAGAACAATACCCAAACTGGGATGATTGAGGTCGGCTAAAGAACATTGGGGAGCATCCTAATTGATTTCTTCCTGTACTCCACAAATTGTCACCCGCGGCGAAGATGCAGGACTTCCAACG
>JASEHN010000123.1 GCA_030018715.1 Thermodesulfobacteriota bacterium
TTCTTGCCCGCCCCATATGCGGAGAAATCAGCGCCTAATGATTCCAAGCGTTCCGCTCTAACCCCCGGCCCATGGAATCCCTTGGCCCTCACAACACACCTTTTTTCAAAGAACTAAAGTGTTACAAAAATTCTTAATAAAAATTTCAGAAACTGAACGTTAATAGTACAGAGGGTGCTGAAAACGCCGAAAACTAAAATGAAAAGGATAAGGATAAGCGATACTCAAACGCCATACTCATAGCGCTAAATGCTCCACGGTTATAGAATAAAAATGAGGGAATAGAGAGCCATGAAATATGCCAGAAATTGTATCGCTTCGATGAAGGGCTATGTCCCAGGTTTTCAGCCTGACCCCAGGGAAAATTATATTAAATTGAATAGTAATGAAAACCCTTTTCCGCCTTCGCCCAGGGTTAAAGAAGTCCTCCAGAACCTTTGCTATGAAGACTTGCGGCTTTATCCGGATCCGGATAGTTGGGAGCTGCGCCAAAAGTTAGGGGCCCTTTACGGGTTTTCGCCGGGTCAGATCATCTGTGGCAATGGCTCCGACGATATTTTGAATATTATCCTGCGGACCTTTACCCCGCCCGGGGAGGCTGTGGGTTTTTACGAACCCACTTTCCCCTTGTACCGGGTATTGGCATTAATCCACGGAGCAAAGGTTGTTTCTTTGCCGGTGGCTGAGCCTTACGATCAACCGCCTCCTCTGTTAGAGGACTTGAGAGTTTTTTTTCTGGCCAATCCCAATTCGCCGGTCGGTTTTGCCTATTCAACAGATCTGCTCCTGCAAATGGCCCAGAAGATAAAAGGGGTCTTTGTGGTCGACGAAGCTTATGCTGAATTTGCCGGTGAAAACGCATTGGAACTTACCCGCAATTGCCCAAATGTAATTATCGTCCGAACCGTTTCCAAATCTTATTCTTTGGCTGGGGTGCGCTTTGGGTATGCTATTGGAAACGAAAAATTGATTTCGGAAATGTTCAAAGTTAAAGATCCGTTCAATGTCAACCGAATGACCCAGGCCCTGGTCATGGCTGCGCTGGAAGACCAGGGATATTTCCAAAAAAATATCCGGCAGATTATCGAGACGCGGGACTGGTTCAGCAAAGAAGCCGCTGCCCTTGGATATCGAATAATTCCTTCCCAGGCTAATTTTATTTTTCCCAAGCCGCAGAAGGGAAGGGGAGTGAAATTTTATGAAGCTCTTTTTCCCCGCAAGGTTTTAACTCGTTTTTATGATGAAGAAGGCCTGCGGGACGGGGTGCGCATGACCATCGGAACGAGACAGGAGATGGCCGAAGTTTTGTGCGTGATGGAAGAAATCCTACCCGAGTTTCGTTGAAATCGATAAAGGAGGAGGCATGTCAATATCTGATAAAGTCAAAGGATATATGGAGCGGGCATCCTGGATCCGCAAAATGTTTGAGCAGGGTTTGGAGCTTAAAAGCAAATTCGGCGCGGATAAGGTTTTTGATTTCAGTCTGGGCAATCCCAATCTTGAACCGCCGGAAATAGTTAAGCGGGCTATGCGGGAGGTTGTCGAAGATCAGCGTCCGGGCAAACATGCTTACATGCCCAATGCAGGTTTGCGAGAAACGCGAGAGGCGGTGGGAAGTTATCTTTCGCAAGAACACGGAATTAAAATATCATGGGAAAATATCATCATGACCTGCGGGGCCGGAGGCGGCCTCAATGTGGCCTTGAAGACTTTGCTGGATGCCGGGGATGAAGTGATTGTCATTAAACCTTATTTCGTGGAGTATTTATTTTATATCGATAACCACAATGGAAATGGGAAGTTAGTTAATACTAATGAAGACTTTTCTTTAAATATTTCGGCGATAGAAGCCGGGATCAGCCAAAAAACCAAAGCAATCATCATTAATTCCCCGAATAATCCTTCCGGCCGGGTCTATGATGAGAAAAGCTTGAAAGCATTAGGAGAAATGTTGTTTAAAATGAAGGAAAATTTTGGCCGGCCTATTTATTTACTTTCGGATGAACCATACAGCAAACTTGTCTATGATGGGATGAAAGTTCCCAGCATCCTTCAGACTTACCCTTATAGTTTATTGATTACTTCCTATTCCAAAGACTTATCATTACCTGGCGAACGAATTGGATTTATTGCTGTAAACCCCCGCATGGAAAATACCCAGCAGGTGATCGATGGTTTAACTTTCAGCAATAGAATTTTAGGATTTGTCAACGCTCCAGCTTTTATGCAGCGCATTCTGCCACGGGTTCAGGGAGCGGTAGTGGATATATCGGAATACCGCAGAAAAAGGGATCTGCTTTGCCAGGGTCTTAGTAATGCCGGGTATTCTTTCACCAAACCGGAAGGGGCATTTTATTTATTTCCCAAATCTCCAATTCCAGATGACGTCCTTTTCGTCCAAACTCTTCTGCAAGAAAACATCCTTGCCGTGCCGGGTACTGGTTTTGGAAGCCCTGGTTACTTTCGACTGGCTTATTGCGTGGAAGATCGGGTCATCGAAGGGGCCAGAGACGGGTTCGCCCGGGCTATCACAAAAATACATTCTTGATATTTAGCGCCAGTTGACTAAAAATCATTTGACGTCATAGAACGTTCGATAAAATTATCACTGCTTAATAAAGACCGATAAGATGTATTATGTAAACTTACGCAAAATTAAAAAAATTGCTCCCGCGCGTTTTGTAAATAAATAATACCTAAATAGAAACAAGTCATTCCTGTGAAAACAGGAATCCAGATTCTTGGTTTTTTCTGGATTCCCGCTTGCGCGGGAATGACAATCTTAAATGCTTCATTCGTAAAAGCGCTCAATTTAGGCAATAATTTCAATTTCTGCATGGCTTTATCCCCGCTTCTTCTATTGCCGCGCGGGCTAAAATTGTTAAGGCGTCGAAAATGGGCACGTTCAAATCGCCAGGGCCAACAACAATTGATATTTCGGTGCAGCCAACAATGATTCCTTCAGCCCCCTTGTTAATGAGTCGGTAAGAAATTTCTTTCAATTCCTCTTTTATTATTTTTCGGTCGAGTCCTGCTTTGGTATTTTTAATGCGGAAGATGGCCGCCATGAGTTTTTGCAAATCGGCAGCTTCTGGAAGCAAAACTTTAATTGCCTCCCTTCCGAATCTATCCTGGAATAGTTCACCGCGAATAGCTCCTTCAGCTGCCAGAAGCCCGAGGGTTTTTATGTTTGGATGGGCAAATTTTACGTATTCGGCGGTCTTATCCACAATGGAAAGAATGGGAAGATTTATGCCCTGTTTAAGCTCTTTAAGAAAAAAGTGGGCAGAAACACAAGGAATTACAATAAAATCAACTCCGGCCCTTTTAAGAGATAAACCGCTTTCCACCATCATGGGGACTGGATTTTCTCCCGCGCCAAGTATGGCTGGTAATCTTTCGGGGATTTTGGGATTGTTATCGATTATCACTCTGAGGTGCTCCTGATCCTTGGAAGCCGGTGTATTCGCCAGGATCCTCTCAAACATGTAAAGCGTTGCTTCCGGGCCCATACCACCCAGAATTCCGATAATTTTTTCTTTCATAACTATAAATTAGCCACAGAGGACTCAGAGATCACAGAGTTTAAAAAACAATTATTACGAACTCCCCGCTTTCACGAGGACAAGCTTCCCGGACTGACCGAAAAGCGTATTTTTAGACTTTTTACGAGATCATCTGTTTGCTTTTGTCTTACGCTTTGGGGGTTTTTGCTTTTCTGCTTCTTCGACTTTGGAGGTTAGTATTTTTTTCACATCTCTCTTTCTTAGTTTCCGTATGGCCACCAGGGTCGCTTTTTTCTCAAGTTTCGGGTGGAATTTCCCTTTTTCCCAAGAAGCCACGGCTCCCATGCTCACTCCTGCGAGAACAGCCAGGTCTTTTTGCGATATCCCCAGCTTTTTTCGAAGAAGGCGAATCCTTTCCGGCGTGAAGCGGGCGGCCTTTGCTTGTTCCAGGTTAGTTTCCATTTTCAATTTTTTGCTATCACCCTGGCGGACCTGCTCTTTAGCCAACCGGTCTAATGAGATAAAGTTCTTGGATAGACGCGATAGGTTGAGCCTCATCCTATGTACTTCCCTCCTAAGAGGAAAAAAGGCCGCCCGGACTTCTCTTTTGGCCAGACGCACGATCTCCGATTTGACGATGTTTTCGATTTTTCCCATGATCCCCTCCTTAAAAACTTCCCTTTCGTAAGTGAAATTTTAGTTTGATCGTTTGAAAATCTTTTTAAGGACTGTACTAAATTGAAGAATAGTAGTCAAGATAAAGTTCAAGAAAACAAAAAATGTTGCTTGACAAAATTTTTTAGATAATTTATTAAAAGGAATCGGATCGGTGATCTATTTTAAACGGAGGCAGGCCAGATGCCCTGCCCCACAAAAAAGGAGGTTGAAGATGAGTAAAAGACTATTTTTTATTATCAGTATTGTAGTAGTCCTGGCCCTTGCTTTTTCTGGGCCAGCCATGGCACAAAAGAAACGTTTCTTTGGCATCGCCACAGGTGGGATTGGAGGGGTTTACTATCCCGTGGGGGGCGCTCTTGCCATGGCGCTGACGAATACGATTCCTGACCTGGCGGTTACCGCCCATACGGGAAATGCCTCGGTAGCCAATGTCAACCTGATTTCCAGGGGCGAGGTTGAATCGGGTATATCTCAAAATAACGTTGCCTTGGCAGCTTATACAGGAGATAAAGAATCCTGGAAAACTCCGCAGGTCAAAAGCCTGCGTTCCATCTCTTCCCTATTCCCGGAAACGGTCCATACGGTAGCTCTGGCAAAGGCCGGAATTAAATCTGCCTATGACCTGAAAGGAAAGCGGTTGATTGTTGGGGATAAAGGCAGTGGAACGGAATTCGACGCCCGCCGATTCCTGGAGGCCATGGGACTTTCCTATAAAGATTTGGAGCCCATTTATGTGTACTACGCCGCTGCTGTCCAGAGAATGCAGGATGAGCAGGCCGATGCCCTTTTCTGGACGGCAGGCGTTCCCATATCCAGCATCATTGAAATCGCCACGACCAAAGATGTCGTCTTTCTGCCTTTCCCCGATGAAGTCATCCAAAAGCTGCATTCCAAGTATCTATATTATACGCCCGTAACCATGCCGGCAAAATCCTATCCCAAGCAGCCTGCGCCGGTAAAAACAGTCGCGATCATGGCCATTTGGGTGACCCGGGCTGAGGTTGACGAGCAGATGATCTATGAGATAACCACCCATTTGTGGGAAAAGAAGCCCCAGCTTTATCGGGAAAAGAAGGAGTTGGCCAGCGGTGCCGAAATGATGGCGGCAGCCCACGAGCAGGGAAAAAACGTGAAATTTGAAAATGCCCTCCTCGGCGTGACAATTCCCCTGCACAAAGGGGCCTATAAATATTATAAGGAGAAAGGAATCCAGGTACCGGCGGCGCTGATTCCACCCGAGGCCAAATAATTCACACGGAACCTGAAAGAGAATTCTCCGCTAATCTATTATGACGCCATTCAAAGCCCCGCATGAAGACCGGAAGCGCTTTATGCGGGGCTTATTTTGAAAGCATGCGAAAGGGACTCGTTCTCTTCTCTGCGGTTTTGGCCCTGGGGCTGTTTCTGCTTTTATTTTCAGTAGGCGTATTAACTCTCTCCCCAGACGGCGGCCAGATTCTTTTTTCGAGAATTGTCAAACCCGGAGATACCTTTCAATTGACCTTCCTCCATTCGGTAGCCCTGAGTGATGTTCGGGAACTTTTCGTTATCGATGCCCAATACCGGATCGTCCTGGTTGAAACCAGATTTCAGGGACAGGGAACCGGGCTTCCCTATAACGTAGCGGAAGGAGAAAAGCTTCACCGGGAAGGAGATTGGTTCCGCATCAGCGGCATGCAGCGGGTCATTCCTTTTTTTTTCTTAAGAGTTCAATCACAATGGCATAATCGATTCCGCTTTAAGGAGGATCCAGAAATAAACCTTTCCGCCCTCATGGAAAATGGGTTGATTCATATTCAGGCCCGGAAAATGAGCCTTTTTTCGTGGATGGGAATGCACCTCCGGGGTAAATTCTTTTGATCAATTTTCCTAACAATTTAGCGCTTTGATCCGCCTCAGGCGGACCAGAAATCCCTCCCGACCTCCCTTTTGCAAAGGGAGGAGAGGTTTTTTATTGGAATTCGATAAAAGATTCAGCCTTTCCCCCTTTGAAAAAGGGGGATGAAGGGGGATTTGACAGCTTTTCAAATGGCTAAACTGTTACCAATTTTCAAGAACCAAGGTAAATAATCATGACCAAAGAAACGAACCTGCCAGAAGAGGAAAAGATCGCTTATAAAGTTGATGAAGAAAAAGTCAAGGAATTGGTCGAAACCTTTGACCCAGAGCTGCGCTTCCGTAAATTAAAGGGCCTGGCCGCGAAGGCGGCCCTGATCATGTGTATCATTCTTGCTCTATTCCATATCTACACTGCGGGTTTTGGCGTGCTCCAGGAATGGAAACACCGCTGTTTTCATCTCGCCTTTGTCCTTTCCCTCATCTATTTAGTCTATCCCACCCGGAAGGTCAAAATCAAGAACCTCGGGTGGACATGGGCCTACGAATTGATTTTTTCCTTCGTAGCCGGATCGTTCTTAGCCCTGGGATTTCAGGGTATCCTGAAACTCGGTGCGGCCGCCACCGGGCTGGTCTTCGCCATCGGGTTCTTTTTGGCCTTCGCCATGAAAACACGAGATCTTTTCCGCTCCACAACCGTCCCCTATTTGGATTTGGCAGCTTCGATCGTCGGGTTGGGATTCTATGCCTATGGTTTTTTCACCGTTCTCCAGAATTGGAAAGATTATCTGGGAGAATCCGGTATTGGCTTCGCCATCTGGACTTTCTGTATTCTGGCTGCTTTGGGGATTTCTCTTCTTTTCATGCTCTGGGACGCCTTGCGGGCGATCTCCGGAAAGAAAAAATTCAAGCTGGACCCCCAAAAGATACCCTATTTTGAAATTACCCTGGCGGTGTTGGCCTTTGCTTTTTCGAGCCACATCATATTCGACTTCGATCAGTTTATCTACCGTGCCGGTTATCCCAACACCAGGGATTTCATCCTGGGAAACTTTGCCATCCTTCTCATCCTGGAAGGAACCCGCCGGAGCATCGGAGTTCCCCTGGCCATCCTGGGACTCTTCTCCCTGGCCTACTGCTACCTGGGGCCTTACCTGGCCAATATTCCCGGCCTCTCCGTACTCTCCCACCGGGGCTACTCCCCCACTCGCATCATCGACCAGATGTACCTGGGGACCGAAGGGATTTACGGAATCCCCCTGGGAGTGGTGGCCACTTTTGTCTTCCATTTCGTTCTCTTCGGCATTTTCACCATGAAAACGGGGCTGGGGAAATTATTCATTGATCTGGCCACGGCCTTGGCCGGCTGGTCCGCAGGAGGTCCCGCGAAAGTGGCCATCGTGGCTTCCGGCCTGCTGGGCTGCATTTCCGGCTCATCGGTGGCCAATACGGTCACCACCGGGGCTTTCACCATCCCCATGATGAAGAAGATGGGGTATACGAAAGAATTTGCCGGCGCCGTGGAGGCCGCGGCCTCCACCGGCGGGCAATTCATGCCCCCCATCATGGGAGCCGCCGCCTTCGTCATGGCGGAGTTCCTGGGGATTTCCTACCTCACCATAGCGACCTGTGCCATCGTCCCGGCCGTTTGCCACTTTTTTGCCGTGGGCATGATGGTCCACCTAGAGGCCAAAAAGAACAATATGAAGGGAATCCCCTGGGATCAGTTGCCCAAGGTTTCCAAGCTCATCCTCGAAAATGGAACCTTGGTGATCCCCCTGGTGATCATCGTCTGGCTGCTCATGTCCGGGTTCACTCCTTTTCTTGCCGCCTTCTGGGGCATCATCAGTTCGGTCGCCTTTGCCCAAACCGGTCCCCGGACGAAGAGTCTCTTCGTTGCGGCGGC
>JASEHN010000124.1 GCA_030018715.1 Thermodesulfobacteriota bacterium
ACTGGATTCCCGCTTTCGCGGGAATGACAAAAAGAAGGGAATTTTGACTTTTTACAACGTCATCAGTTTTGAATCAGAGGACTTTCAGGTTTTTTTTCTTTATTTTTTTCGGAAAAGATGTTTCTATGAGTCAGTGAAAGTACCAAAGCTAAAAAATAGAAAAATCGTCAAGGTTGAATTTTGCCAAAAGGGAGAAATGGAAAAAATATCACCACCTGATTTTGAACGTCTCTTTAACCCAAAATCCATTGCCCTCATCGGGGCATCGAACAATATCGGAAAATGGGGGGCCATTGTTTTCCTCAACATTATTCTCGGAGGGTACCAGGGTCGAATTTATCCGGTAAACCCAAAAGAAGAAGCGATTTTCGGCCACAAAGCCTATGCCAGCCTGGGTCAAATCCCTGACGAAGTGGATTTAGTCATCATCGCCATCCCGGCTCACCTGGCCATGGGAGCGGTTCTGGATTGTATCCAGAAAGGGGTGCGCATGGCCATCGTCATTACCTCCGATTTCAGCGAGACCGGAGAAGAAGGAGCCCGCCTGGAAAAGGAAATGACCGATACAGCCCGATCTTCCGGGATGCGCCTGGTAGGGCCAAACACCATGGGAATATTCAGCGCTTCGGCCAGCCTGACAGCCCTCATGCCTCCCGTGCGTCCGAGAAGGGGTAATGTATCCCTTGTTTCCCAGAGCGGAAATATCGGAACGCAGATGCTCGGCTGGGGAGAGAAGTTTGCCGTGGGTTTCAGCAAATACGTAAGCAGCGGGAACGAGGGGGACCTGCGCTCAGAGGATTATGTGTCTTTTTTGGGTAAAGACCCGGAAACCAACGTCATCCTTACCTACATCGAGGGTCTGGATGATGGGCGGGAATTTTTGCAGATTGCCAGGGAGATCACGCCCGGCAAACCCATCATTGCTTTCAAAGGTGGAAAAACCCTTGCCGGTGCCCGGGCAGCCAAGTCCCACAGCGGGGCAATGGCCGGCGTAAAAGAGTTGTATGAAGCTGCGTTCCGGCAGGCCGGCATAGTGTGGGCTTCCACGACGGAAGAGATGCTGGAGTGGGCAGCGGCCTTTTCTTCCCTCCCTTTACCCCGGGGAAACCGGGTAGGCATCCTCACCCGGGGAGGAGGATGGGGAGTGATTACGGCCGATGCCTGCAATGAGATCGGACTGGAAGTGCCTGCGCTGGATGAACCAATCATCCGGGCGATGGATGATTTTCTTCCGCCCTACTGGAGCAGAGGAAACCCGGTGGATATGGTGGCTACGATCAATATGGAGGCATACATAAAATGCCTGGAGCTGCTGATTTCCTGGGATAAGGTGGACGCCTTGATTTCCCTGAGCGGTGATGCCGGCCCACTGGCCATGATGCTTCCCGATGTCAAAAAAAAGGCGGAGGCCATTTTTCCCGCCGAAAAGACGGAAAAAATTTTGCGACAAGTCTCCGAGGCCCGCACCCAGGTTTACCAGCGGGTGTGCGATCTAATTAAAAAATACCAGAAGCCTATTTTTGCCGTGGGAGCCAATCTGGTGAGAGGAAAAGGGGGAGCCCAACCAGATTTTTCTTTACCCCAATTCCGCACTCCCGAACGCGCGGCCCGAACAGCTGGCATGCTTTACCAATATTTTCGATATCGTAAATCAGTGGGGGCAATTTAAAATAGGTGAAATATTGGAATACCGGAGTAAAGGCAAAACCCATTATTCCACCGTCCCATTATTCCAATATTTTCTGTGCTAATTTCGATGCTTAAACCAAAAAAAGGAGGAAACGGAGAATGAGACTCAAAGACAAAGTAGCCATCATAACCGGAGCTGGTAGGGGTATCGGAGAAGGTATTGCCCTGCGCTTTGCCGAGGAAGGGGCGAAGGTGATCGTGAATGATGTGAATGAGACAGATGCGAACCGCACAGTGGAGGCCATCAAAACCAAAGGCGGGAAGGCAGTAGCAGTGATAGGAAGTGTTGCTTCCCGGGAAGTCGCCCAGAAAATGGCGGATACGGCCGTTCAAGAATTCGGGACGGTGGACATCCTGGTAAACAATGCCGGGATCACTCGCGATGCCATTCTGCACAAGATGACCGATGAGCAGTGGGACCAGGTCATCGAGGTGAACCTGAAGGGCGTGTTTCTATGCACCCAGGTTGCGGCCAGGGTCATGCGGGAGAAGGGATACGGAAAGATCATTAACATCTCTTCCACGAGCTGGCGGGGAAATCCCGGGCAGCTCAATTACTCGGCCACCAAAGCGGGAGTGATCGGTATGACCAAGACCGCGGCCAAGGAATTGGCGCCCAAAGGGATCAACGTCAATGTCATCGCTCCCGGGATGATCTGGACGGATATGATCAAGTCCATGCCCCCGGCGATGGTAGAACGAATGGAGAAAAGCCTGGCCTTTATCGTTCCCCTGAACCGCAAAGGTGCGCCCCAGGATATCGCCAACCTGGCTCTTTTCCTGGCCTCGGATGAAAGCTCATTCATCACCGGGCAACTGATTCATTGCGACGGCGGGATGATTATGTAGGAAAGGGTTCAAGCATTCAAGGGGAAAGGTGACCATTTATGTCGTGGCCCAGACGGTGTCGCCCGCCGCCTGGGCCGGAAAGTTTTTAAAATCAGGGACCTTTTCCACTTGATAACCTGCATGGCCTTCCCAATAATATGACTGCTTCCCCAGCCCTGCCTGAAAAAATATTAATCATCCACTCCGGCGGGATTGGTGATCTGCTGCTGACTCTTCCAACCCTGCGAATTTTTCGCCAGGCCTTTCCCCGTTCCACCCTTGCGCTTATGGGGCACCCGGAAAGGTTGTCCTTGGTGGCTTTTGACCTTCAGGCAAAATCCCTGCATTCCATCGATCAAGCCGGAATGGCCTATTTTTATGTGGAGGGAGAACTTCTTCCGGCTGGGCTATCCGACTTTTATTCTTCATTTGGTGTCGTTCTTAGTTTTGGGAAAACAAGCAGGGGCAGCCTCCTTGAAAATTTGAAAAGGGCGGGAGTGGGGCGAGTTATTCTCCTTCCTTCGTTTCCTCCGGAAGAATTGGAAATTCACGTCTCCGACTATTTGGTCGAGTCCTTGAAGATTTCTGGGATTGGGGGAGAAATTTCCTTCTCCCCGCTTCGCCTCCCGGAAGAGGCCATGAGCTTTGCCAGAGGTTTCTTTGGTAACCTTGGATGGAAGGAAGGAGAGATAGTTTTGGCTATCCATCCGGGTAGTGGCAGCCCGGCGAAGAACTGGAGTCCGGAAAATTTTGCCAGGGTTGCGGATGGGGTTAGCGAGCGAGCCAAAGTTCTCCTGATCTCCGGGCCCGCGAACGATGGAGTTGAAGAAGTAAAAAAAGCATTGAAGAAAGCAGATTCCTTTGTCGTGGATAATCTGCCGTTGATTCATCTGGCCGCGCTGCTCCAAACCAGCACGGCGTACCTGGGGAATGACTCGGGGATCACTCACCTGGCAGCGGCATTGGGAATACCCACGGTGGCGATCTTCGGCCCCACCGATCCGGCCATCTGGGGCCCGCGGGTGCCGGGGGTGCGGATTCTCTACGAAAGAAGTTTGTGCTCTCCTTGTTCTTCTGAAGCCCGATCGGCCTGCTTTCGTCAATGCATAGAAAGGATCGATCCTGATCGAGTAATCGAGATCCTATCTTCCTTTTTCGGATAAGTCTTTAGCCGCGAACAAATCGCTTATTATTTCTTTGCTGAAGTGTTCTGCAAATCCTCACTTGATTTTATCAAAATTAGGTGATAAGGTTTTTTTATAAAAGCCTTAAAAGGAGTAGTTATGCCTATCATAAAACCCATTTCCAGCCTGCGCAACCAAACTAGAGACATTGCTTCTCTATGCCATGAACAAGACGAGCCGGTTTATCTTACTACCAATGGCCAAGGTGACCTCGTTGTCATGAGCATCGAACATTACGAAAGACTAAAAGCCAGGATCGAGCTCTTCGGAAAACTTGCAGTTGCCCAGGCTCAGGCTGCGGCTGGAGAAAAAGGGTTTACCCATACTCAAGTGATGAAAAAACTTCGGCGCCGATTGCATGGCAAATAAATACACCATCCGTTACCTTCCGGTTGCTCTTGACGACCTTATCTCCATCTTCGACTGGATTGCCAAAGACAGTCCATCTAATGCCTCAGCTTTTGTCGATAAGCTCGATCAGCGCATTGGCAACCTTGAGACTCATCCCTTTCTTGGTCGAATACCAAGAGACGATAGACTCCAAGCCTCAGGTTATCGTGTCCTCGTTATTGAATCCTACCTTGTATTCTACGTCGTTCGTGGCCAAACTGTTAAGATTCATCGTGTTGTTCATGGCTCACGCAATTTAGACGATATTGTATAATCCTTTGGTTTTCCTATTGGAGGCACATTGCCAATAAGGTTTCGAGTGCTTGAGAAGGGCGTAGCCGTTGGTTGTTAACCTCAAGCACTCTTTTAGCCGCTGGCCAAAGCAAGGGAATAATTCCCAGTCAGGGATACAAGGCCAGAAGCTGGATGGCTTCGGCCACCTGGACCACAGTTAGCATTTAAGGAGCAAGCCGGAGGGTGATGGATGAGGCAGGTGAAAAACCCGGTGGATTGGTTATTTAAAGAGCTGATATACGAAGGCAGTAGGGCACTTGGGCCAGGAATTGACCTGCTCGGTAACCGCCAGGGCGTAAACCGGGATAGCGAAGAACAGGATAATCAGGATGATGACAATCCAATCTGAAAACATTTTTTTCATTTTTAATTTCTTCCTTTTCTTCAGATTAGAGCAGATTCTTTATAAACTTTAAGAGCATATATTGTGCCAAATTTTATTAAAAAATAAAGAATTAGGGTGTCCACTCTCACCGCCTTAAAAAACTTTTTATTACATATAGTTAAAGATAGATTGGATTTCCCGGGACAGAATTTTGATTAAAGTGGGCATGGCCTATTTCATAAAAGGTGTACTTTTCTAGCTACCATACTCTTTTTTTTGTGCTCATTTAACCATATCTCTCATCTTGGCCATCTGGTTGCGGATATTTTCGGCCCGGGGGCCGCTGGGTTCAACTTTCAGATAGTCCTCCCAGGCCTTGATCGCACTTTTGAGATCTCCTTTGTCATGGAGGAGGACGATACCGAGGTTGTAGCGGCTGTTGACGTGCTTGGGATCATCTTCCGCTGCTTTTTTGAACTCGGCAATGGCCCGGTCGGAATTTCCTTTCTTTCGGTACATGATTCCCATGTCCGTGCGCACGTCAGCTTTCTTGGGGTCAAGGGCCAGGGCCTTGGAATAAGCCTCAATGGCCCGGTCGAATTGATCTGTATCGAAATAGGCGTTTCCCAACTGGGTAAGGACATCTAAATTCTTGGGGTCGTCTTTAAGAATTGAAAGAAGCAATTCAATCTTTTTTTGAAAATCCTCAGAGGGAACGGCAGGGGCCGAACCTGGGGGAGATTGTTTCATGGCTGTGGACATAATGGGCGTTTTGTCTTCGTAATAAACAGCCGTGATCACACCCACAACGATCCCGGCTATGAAGGCAATGGCGATGGAGAGAAAAGCAATTTCTTTTTTCATCAGCAGATCCTGGGTATAAATTTTTTTAAAATTAGCCACAGAGGGCACAGAGATCACAGAGTTTTTAAAACCATGATTAAGAAAAAGTAAAGTATAATTGTCAAACGTCTAAAGTGATCAAGCTGCAGGCGACCATAAAGTTGAAAAAGGAATTTCCCATACTGTTTAATTCTACCATGAAATAGGCAAAATGGTCAAAAAGGGTTGTTTCCAATCTGTTTGCTATTTCTCGCGGGTTTGTTTAAAATAATTTTATTTCTGCCGACTTCTTGCCCAGCACGGGAGTGTGTCATGAAGTCCCGAAAAACCTGGCTAACCTGCCATTCCTTCCAAGACTTAAAAAGTTTGCTCGGGGCAAAATCTATATCTCTGCCAGATTTTCACAAAATCAATGTGGCCACTCTTGAGGGTGAACAAAGTCCTGATCTTGACGAAAAGCTCTTTGTCAAAGCCATGGAAGGAGTTAAACCAATCTCCCGGGACTATGAAGCGGAAAGAATTTGGCCAATAAGGAAACCCGAAATTAAGCTGCCTGAAGCCATCCAGAAAAAAGATGATGTGGAAACTTTATTAAAGCTATCCAACCTTGTTCGATACGGAACTGGTTTTAATATAATGGACACCCCGGAATATATCGAAGGCACAGGGTATAATGTCCACCCAGGAGTGGCCAGGCGTCTGCATCGGGGAGAATATTCCATACAGGCCCATGTGGATCTTCATGCTTTGAATGCCCATGACGCGAAAGAAGCTTTTGAAAAGTTTTTGAAATGGGCGGTGAACACTGGTAAACGGGGCGTACTAATCATTCATGGCCGTGGTCTTTCTTCACCGGCAGGCCCGGTCTTAAAGGAAAGAGTCGTAGTGTGGCTTACCCATGGCCCGTGGCGAAAATGGGTCATTGCCTATGCCAGCGCAAGGCTCTGTGATGGCGGTGCCGGAGCGACCTATGTACTGCTCAGACGGCGCCCTGTTTCCAAGCGAGTGAAACTCAGCCAAGGAATGATGAAGCGAAGAGTCAATTCATTATTCCCCAGCCATCCTTAGAAAATTTAAACCCGCTCAGCCCAAACCATTTTATCAGCCAGATTTACCCCGTAACAATAACAAAGATGGAATGAGCGAGAGGAGATTTGTCGTATGGCTTGGTATGCGTCTATTCTTTAAGCTTTTCAGCCACGGCTAAAACCGTGTTCACATAGACGGTACTGTGATTGTAGGCAAAAATAACCCTCTTTTTGTTGATCTGGTTCATGTTGCACTTCCAGCCGTGGCTCCGTAAATAATTGGCGATGCTATGAAGGGCGTCGGGCGTGGAAAAGAGGTCAATGCGCCCATCACCATCGGCATCAATGCCATAGGAAAAGATGTTTGAGGGCATAAATTGGCAAAGACCAATGGCCCCAAAAATGGAACCTGGGATGTTCACCGGGTCGATACCGCTATTGGCAGAGTAATCAATCAGGGCTTTGAGCTCAGCGTAGGCCCAATCAGCTTTTTGCCGGCAGCGGCTTCGGGCGAGATCCTCATTTTTGGTAGTGAGCAACTTACGGGGAAGGTAGGGCCGGATGGTTTCAAGGTTGGTGCAGAGAGCCATGCTGGCCAGTCTGTTGAAGGCAAAGTTTTCGCCCACGTTTTTGCCAAGAAGGGTTTCTATAAGCAAGATGGCCACGACGATTTCCTGGGGCACACAATAATTGGTATGGATTTTTTCAAGAATGACTCTGTTTTCCTGGACATAAGAGCGGGCATCGGCGATCACCTCACTTCTCAAAAAACCGCTGAGGACACCCGTTGGTTTTACAGTTTTCTTCTTAAAAAGTTCTTCAAGCTTGCTTTTCATGGCCCGAGGTTCAAACTTTACTTCAGGACGGGAGAAGAGGGTGCGGACGGCCCCCTCCTCAAAACCATGGGCTACCAGGCGCTCGATCAACGGCGACCAGTCGGCATCTGCGGGGGTAGGCGAAAAAGAAAAGACCACAGAAAGGGCCGCCAGTAGGCAGGCCAGCAAAATGTTTCTGGAGGGATTGTTTTGTCTTAGGGTAAGCACAATCATCTCCTGTCCTTCCCCTGCACAGTTACTTTGGGGCCCAGCAGCATACCCGCTGGGGGAAGCCTGAGTTTCGGGAAGAATATAGTAAATTGGAAGCTAAGAGTCAAGAGCGGAGGTCTCTGACCGTCGATCACTTTATTCTTAAGATCATGCGGACAATCTCATCCATGCCCAGGCTCAGGCGG
>JASEHN010000125.1 GCA_030018715.1 Thermodesulfobacteriota bacterium
ACGGTTTTCTGGACGGAAAGCTGCATGGCCTGAGCGGCCTTGACGGCAATGGGGCCCTGAATAGCCCACTGCCCTCCGCCGGAGGGAACAAAAATATTGATCAGACAGGCGCTGATGTAAGTCCATACAGGATAGGTCAGGGAGGTAGAGATGGCCACAAACCAGCCGGCGATTACTCCCACCAAACCTGAATATTTCATCATTCCCATAATCCCGGCATAGAAGGGGAATTGCAGAATGATGCCCGCGCATCCTTTGGTTCCTTCCGTAACGGCCCGCAAGTAGGAAATAGGCGTCTTATGCAGGAGCATTCCCACGATCAAGAAGATAAAATTAACAATATTCAGGTTGAGGTCGAATCCCTGTTTATAAAAATGATGAACAATGTAAATGAGCCCCGCCAATACCACGATCAATATAATGGTCCTGCTGTTTTCCAACTTGTCGGCTGTGTTCCATTGCTCCTTAACTGTCTCAACGACTCTGGGCTTTTCCAGGAGGGTGGGGTCGTATTTGTCGATAGTAATCAGCTCTTCCCCTTCCTTGGGAGCTAAAGCTTTAGCCAGAAAGGGGAGAACAATGATCATAACGATAAAGACTCCGATATTCAGGGGGCTAAAGAGGGTTTGAACGATGGGAATGATCCCAATTTCTTTCTCTAAGAAATGGCCTTTGGTGGCTACCAGCAGGGGAGCAGACCCGGAAAGTCCCCCATGCCAGATAGCCAGGCCGATGTAACCAGCGGCGCCGAGCAAAGGATAATGCATGGGAATTTTACGCAGATATCCCTGGGTGGCTACTTCCTTGGCAAACATGGCTCCGACGACCAACCCCAGACCCCAGTTGATGTAGCCGGCTATGATGGCCACTAAAACAATAAGATAAACAGCCCCGCTATTCGTCTGGGGAACACGGGCCAGCGCATCCAGCGCCCGTTTGACTACCGGGGCAGTAGCCAGAGCATAGCCGGTGACCAATATCAAGCACATTTGCATGGCGAAAGCCAGGAGTTCCCAGAACCCTTTATACCAGTGGAGGATCATGTCAAAAGGGCCGCTTTTGGTGAAGATCAGGCCGAGAACGTAGGTGAGGAAGGAAAGCAGGATGGCAAACAGCCAGGGGTCAGGCATGTATTTCCTGGCCCATTCGGTAAAGAACTCTCCCATTGCGCGAATCATGGTTTTACCTCCTTTTCATTATTTTTTTAAAAAATCATCTACCTCCCGATTTCGATCTTACTCATTACCTTGAGTTCTTACCATTTCCGTATAGAGAAAATCAAGGGAAATTTGATGAGCTCGTAAAAAGTCCGAAAGCCCCTTTTTCCGTCATTCCGGCGGAAGCCGGAATCCAGTTATTTCAAAGAGTTATCAAACCTCTGGACTCCGGTTTTCACCGGAGTGACGACTTTTTACGAGTTCATCAAATTTATTCTGGCGAAAAATTATTTAAAAGAGCGCCAGGCAGGATTCTACCGCGACCTTGGTCGCTTTTTTCGAGGCAAACCAGAACAGGGGATTTAAAAAACCCGTTTTCCATTTAAGGGAGCTAAGTTCGTCGGAAACAACCATAAGGCCGCCGAGGCGCACTTTCCGATACCTGGCGATGGTGAAGAGGGCGGACATTTCCATTTCCACGGCCAGGAGGCCCATCTCGCCATAACGTTCGACTTTCCCCCGGGTCTCCCGGAAGAGGGCATCTGTAGTCCACACTTTTCCTGCTACGGTCTTCATATTCTTTTCCTTGCCCTTTTCCAGGCAAAGCTCAGAGATTTTTTCATCTCCTTTCGCCCTCACCCCTTCCGGCAGGGGATAATGGACTGAAGTCCCCTCTTCGCTCAAAGCATCGGTGGGAACGACCAGGTGGCCAATCTGCAGGTCGGCCTGCAAGGAGCCGCAACAGCCAAAAGCCAATATCTTCCTCGCCCCCATGGCAATCAGCCTTTCCAGGATGATTGCCGCCTGAGGAGCGCCGAGCGGAGTTCCGCAGACAGAAATTTTTTTCCCATCCACGGTTTTTGTAAAAAAAGACATGGAGGGAAAACGAATACGCTTCAAACCTGTTTTTTTAATCTTCAGTTCCTTCCTGAGGAATTCCAGGTAAGGTTCAAAGAGGTTCAGAATGATGGGGTGGTCGATATGGGGATCTCCAGGGATTTTCCGGGGTTCGATGAGCACGGAATGATCTTCCATATTTCCTCCCAATGCTGAAGAGGGCATAGAGCATAGAGTTATACTTTTTAATTATCCCTCTTTTACCCTTTGCCCTATGCTCCTTCCCTATGCTTTCAATTGCCAACGGGTGCCTTGCGAGGTATCCTCGAGGATGACGCCCATCTGCAATAGCTTTCCCCGGATCTCATCGGCTATCTCCCATTCTTTGGCTACCCGAAGCCTGCTTCGCATATCTAAAAGAATATCCATCAGGGGGGAAAGGATGGACGAAACATCTTTTGGGCTTTCGTCGAAGCGAAGGCCAAGCTGAACGATCATTCCTCTAAATGTTTCCCGGGCCTGAGAAATCATTTCTTCGTCTTCAAAATCCCGGCATGATTTCCAGATCATTTTGTCAAGGGTTACGAGAACATCCAGCAGTGAGGCTCCCTGATGATTGTGCAGATGCTTCTCGAATGATTCCTTCAAGATTTTCACCTGGTCCAGGAAAGATTCCGGGGCGGGCTGAGTGGCCAGGGTTTGGAGAGGCGCCGGCCTTTTTTCGATATTATGGGGAATTGCCCATCGTTTGAATTCCTCTAAAGGAACAACCTGACCATCCGTAAAAATCTTTTGTTTTTCCCGGTGCCTTAAGGTTACTCCGCCAATGCCCCGGATTATTATTTTTCCCTCCTCAAAGTCCAGAATGCAGGCCGTATGCTCATCGATGCCGAGAAGCGGGATTTCTTCGGGGAGCATTTCTTCCAGTCGAGTCAGGCGAGGTTCTCCCATGTAACAGAAGCGGGTGTCATGAGTACCCCCTTCGGCGTTATTCCAGTGGGGGATCACCACAATATCCAGTCCAAACCTGCCCAATAAATTTAGGCCGGGAACCCAATGCAACTCATCTCCCACTTTGTAGATCTCGTAGACCGGGAGCGTGAACATACCAAGAGTTAGGGCGGCGGCGCTGGCCGCGATAAAACAGGCGCCGCTTTGGACCCTTTCGAAGATAATTTGAGGGATGGGCGTGCCGGACCAATTTTTTAAGGCGTAGGTAGGACTACCCGGGCCGACGAAAATGTAGTCCGACTGACGGAGAACATGCAAAGCCTTCTCTGCTTCGTAGGGTGAAATGTCCTTGGAAGATTTGAAGGCCACGGGGTCCATGGTTTGGCCGAGACGTTTTTCAAAATATTCCCTTGTCTTTTCGAAAAGGTCATCGGCATTCATCTGGAATCCTGCCGGAGTATCGATGAATACGGCCTTGACATGCGGGGTCAATCTCTGCAGGAGATACCGGTGCACCCGGACCATCGAATCCGTCGTTTCTCCCGAGCCCATGATGGCAATGATGCCGCGGCGAGTCGACATGACACCCCCTGAATGTAATTTACCGATCGAATGGGGGAAAAGCAAGAGAGAAATAGGAAAAAAGCCCGGGCCGGGTTGGCGAATACAATCTAAAAAAAGTTCCTTACTATTTCGGAGAAATGGATTATGCTATGATCAAAAAAATGATTTGATCAATTTTTGCCGAAGGAGGCGCTATGCCACTCATCTCTGGAGGAACGGCTTTCTTGGAGATTCTGAAACAGGAAGGGGTGGCCTTCATCTTCGGCAACCCCGGGAGCACAGAACTTCCCCTCATGGATGCCCTGCAGGGCCAAAAGGAGATGCGGTACTTCATGGCTCTGCACGAAGGTGTGGCCATCTCCATGGCCGATGGGTACGCAGTTGCCTCGGGCAAGCTGGGGGTGGTGAATGTCCATACCACACCGGGGATCGGGAATTCCATGGGCATGCTGTATAATGCCTATAAAGCCAATGCCCCCCTTCTGGTCACGGCTGGACAACATGACCAGAGATTTTTGGTCACCGAACCCATCCTCCATTCTTATCTTCCCGAGGTGGCTAAGCCTTATGTGAAATGGTCCTCCGAGATTCTCCACTTCGAGGATTTACCCCGGATAATACATCGGGCCGCAAAAGTGGCTGCCTCTCCCCCTATGGGCCCGGTCTTCCTTTCTCTACCCGTTGATGTTTTAAAAGCTGAGGGAGAGATCGATCTGGGAGCTTCCACCCGCATTGATCCCCGCCTCCGCGCTTCCCGCGCGGCCATCGAAGCAGCAGCCGAAATGCTAAGCCGGGCGAATCATCCGGTCATCATTGCCGGAGATGCAGTGGCCCGCGGCGACGCCCATAAAGAGCTGGCCCGGGTGGCAGAACTCCTGGGAGCTCCAGTTTATCAACAGACGGTATCAGGCACTTGTAACTTTCCTTCTTCCCACCCCCTCTCATTGGGGCCGATTCCTCGTATCCAGAAAGCGGCCCGCAACGCTCTGCAGGATGCGGATGTGCTCTTCTCTGTCGGCGCCGACCTTTTAACCATGTCCTTGCCCTCGGAGATTGATCCGATCCCTCCGGGCCTACCCATCATCCATCTGCACCTCGACCCATGGGAGATTGGCAAGAACTATCCGGCCCAGATCGCTGTCTTGGGCGATCCCAAAGAGACCCTTCCCGAGCTGGAAAAGGCTCTTGCCGAACGGTTAACCCCAGGGGGCAAAGCGGAAGCTGAGGTTCGGCTGGCAAGGGTCGGCCAGGCCAAGGAGAAAGCCCTCTCAGTGCTCAGAAGAAAAGCAAAAGAGGAAAGAGAGAGGATGCCCATCACCCCCCTGGCCCTGATGGAAGCGGTATGTGATAACCTTCCCGGTAATTCCGTTGTGGTCGACGAGACGATTTCTTCCGGGCGTGCGCTGCGCGTCTTGCTCAAGAGCGAGGACCCGCATAGCTACTATGGCATGCGCGGCGGGGGAATCGGATGGGGCATCCCCGCAGCCCTGGGGGTAAAGTTGGCGCTGGGGGATCGTCCGGTGGTGGCCCTCATCGGTGACGGGAGCGCCATGTACTCCTATCAGGGCTTATGGACTGCGGCTCATTACGGCCTGGCCGTTACTTTCGTGATCTGCAACAACAGCAGTTATCGGATTCTCAAGGAACGAACCCATGCCCTGGGAGGGTTCTCAGCCAAGGCGGATTCCTACATCGGCATGGATCTCGAACAGCCCAGAATCGATTTTGTGGGGCTGGCCAAGGCTCTTGGTGTGCCCGGGGAACGGTGCGAGAGATCTAAGGAGGTCAAGGGCGCCCTGGCGCGGGCTCTTCGCCAGCAAGGCCCAGTATTGATCGATGTCCAGCTCGACCGCAGCTTCAAACCGTAAAGTTCATATTCCTTTTCACTCCATGGATGACCCGCAATTCCGTAAACTTCTCGATTTTTTCGGCCTTTCCTGGGGGGGCTATCGAAAGGTCCGCAAAGGCGTGAAGAAACGCGTTGCCCGCCACATGCGGGAAATGGCTTGTCGTACGGTGGAGGAATATTTGTTGGCCCTGGAGAAGAACCCTGAACTTAAAAAGCAAGCGCAACAACTTATGACCGTCTCGATCAGTCGTTTTTTTCGTGATCGGGCTCTTTGGCAAACAATGGAAGACCATATTTTACCGGTTCTTATTGACTCCCCAAAGCAGAAGATTAAAATTTGGTGCGCAGGCTGTGCCTGCGGGGAAGAAGTGTACAGTGTTAAAATCCTCTGGGAAAGACTGCGGGGGCGCTATGCCCAGTTGCCGCAATTGGAATTATGGGCAACCGACCTGAACCCTGAGCTTCTTGACCGCGCCCAAACCGGGATCTATTCGTTGAGTGGCCTGAAGGAGGTTCCGGAAGAGTGGCGGTCCAGATATTTCAGCCAGGTGCAAGAAAAACACTTTGCAGTGTCAGACTTTCTCAAAGAAAAAATATTTTGGAAGGTTCACAACCTTATTGCCGATAATCCGCCCGGAACAGGATTTTCCCTCATCTTTCTGCGGAACAACCTTCTAACCTATTACCGCGATGAACTTCGACTCCCCGCTGTCCGCAAAGTGATCGAAAGTTTATTCCCGCTCGGATTTCTCATCATTGGCGCCCATGAGAAATTACCGCCTGGATTACAAACACTCTTTCCCTTCCCGCATCACCCAACCATTTTTCAAAAAACTCCTACCTCCCCTGAGACCAATCCATAAAATTTTCCTTGCTGACTTTTTGCAGATGATATAACATTTGCGAAGGGGGGGGTAGTATTACATGCTCAAAAAGGAACGCGCTATGGTGACGAAGAAGAACAAATGTCCCTCAGTGGTGAAAGAAATTCGCAGGCAACTTGGCCTCAGCCAGGAGGATCTGGCAAGGGAGTTAGGCGTGAGTTTTGCTACAGTGAATCGGTGGGAAAACGGGCAAGTCAAACCATCTAAGCTGGCCACGGCCCAGATTAACGCCTTTTGCGCCAAGAGGGTGGATGAAGGAAGGCTGAAATTGTCCGGCTTTCTGGCATGACAGGGGAGGATAGCAGAGCAGCTTACGGAGCCGGCGAGGCTTGGAAAGGTGGGATATGGGAATTGGTGAAGTCTTGAAAGAAAAGCGCGGAGAGATTCTGCGCATTGCGGCCAAACATGGGGCTCGGAATGTGCGTATTTTCGGTTCGATTGTCCGTGGCGAGGCCGGACCGGATAGTGATGTGGATTTTCTGGTGGACGTGGAGCCCGTTCATACACCATGGTTCCCTGCCGGGCTCAAACTGGATTTAGAAGAATTACTGGGCCAAAAGGTGGATGTTGTGACGGAAGATTCTATCTACTGGCTCCTCCGTCGCCGCATCCTGAAAGAGGCGAGGCCCCTATGAAAGACTATCGTGTTTATCTTGCCCAAATTCTCGAACGTATTGAACGTATAGAAGAATTTACCAAAACGGCGAAAGAAGCCTTTTTTGCCGACAAACTAATCCAGGATGCGGTCTTAAGGAATTTTGAGGTCATAGGGGAGGCATCGAAACGGTTACCACCTGAAATTCGGACTCGATATTCCCAAATTCCCTGGCGCAGCATAGCTGCTTTCCGTGATGTTTTGATCCATTCGTATGATCGTGTTGATTTAAAGGAGGTTTGGAGGATTATTGAAAATGAAATACCCCTTCTGAAACAAGCCATAAAATTCATCCTGCCGCCTTTGGATCAATTGGAGAGAGAAATTGCCGGCGAGGATGAGCGCGAAGAAAAACCTTGAGCAGGGTTGAACAAGAATTGAAGAAAGGAATTATCTGAAGGACGCCAAAACTTTCACTTGCTAAGCTTGAACGCCACCCCTACGCCGCGGCCGAAATTCTGCGCGGCAAGATTAACGCCGCTGATTACAAAGACTTCATCTTCGGCCTGTTATTTCTGAAGCGCTGCTCCGATATCTTTGATGCCGAGCGGGAAAAGATTATTGGCCGGAAAATTGAGGGGGGATGGTTCGGCAAATTTCTTCCCCAAAAATGTAAAGGGCCAGAACTCAGGCCAAAAGACTATATCAGCATCCGTATTGACTCAATTATAACTGGTCGAACTCCTCACACGTATTTCTTCCTGTACTCCACAAACAGACATTTTGGCGAAGAGTGCTTGATTTCTATCGGTAAACCTCAATGGTCTTATTGTTCTTGACAAACAACTTCTGTTTTAATACATTCAACTCATCCCAAAGCAAGTTCTTAGTGCGCCAGGCAAAGCCTGGAGAATCCAGTTGGTTGCAAAGCCAGCC
>JASEHN010000126.1 GCA_030018715.1 Thermodesulfobacteriota bacterium
CCTATTACCTATTACCTATTACCTATTACCTATTACCTATTACCTATTACCTATTACCTATTTATTTCGAGGTGACTCCATGGAAAAAAAGATAAAAATAATTGCCGGAAATATAGGAGCGGAAGCAGTTTTAAACGATTCTCCCACCGCCCAAAAAATCTGGGAAGCCCTCCCCATAGAAGCAAAGGCCAATACCTGGGGCGAGGAGATTTATTTTGCCATACCCGTAAAAGCTCCGCTGGAAGAGACGGCTCAGGAACTGGTGCAGGTGGGCGACCTGGGTTACTGGCCCACGGGCAATGCCTTTTGTATCTTCTTCGGCCCCACGCCCATGAGCCGGGGGGATGAAGTGCGACCAGCCAGCCCGGTGAATGTCATCGGCCGGGTTTCCGGAAATGCCAAAGTTTTCCTGAAAGTTCCTGCCGGCGCCAAAATACGCCTGGAGAAGGGAAAAGAATAAAATTTGCTTTTCCTGCTTTCTTTGTTAAAATATTGAAAAAGGAGTTTGGCAATGCCCATTTTCGAGTATCATTGTCTGAGATGCCAGGATGATTTTGAAAAAATCGTATTCACCGCGAAAGCCGAGGTCAAATGCCCCCGTTGTCAGAGCAAAAAGGTAAACAAAAAAATCTCAGCCTTCAGCTTTAAAAGCGGTTCCAAGTTTGTCCCGGCATCTAATTCCGGAGGATGCGGAAGCTGTTCCAGCCATCATTGTAGCACCTGCCATTAATCTTCTTTAGCTTTTTCAGACCAGGCAAGCCATGGAGCGAGTCAGGAAAGCCATCAAAAAAACTTTTTTCGCCGGATTGGTGGTGGTGGTTCCCATCGTCATCACGGCTGTGGCCTTAATCTGGCTGTTTCGCCTGCTCGACGGCTTTTTAAGCCCGATCATGCACCAGTTGCTGGGCAGGGAAATCGCCGGCCTGGGCCTCCTGACCGAAATCGTGCTCATTTTTTTGGTCGGCCTTCTGGCCACCAACGTTTTCGGGGCGCGGCTGTTGAAGTTTATGCAGGATATGTTGATGCGCATCCCGGTGGTGAAAAATATCTACCCGACTATCCGCCAGATCGTGGAGGCTTTCTCCCCAAACAAGGAATCCTCTTTTAGAAAAGTAGTCCTGGTAGAGTATCCTCAAAAAGGCACTTTTTCCCTGGGCTTTTTGACCAGTGAAGTCTCTATGAACTTCCCCTCGGAAAATCATCGTTTTTATTCCGTCTATATTCCTACGAACAATCTGTACCTCGGGCATGTGCTCCTGTTTAAGGTTGAAGAAGTGTTTTTCACGGGTATTACGGTCGAAGAAGGTTTCAAAATCATTCTTTCCGGAGGAACCTCTTTCCCTCCGATAATCAAGGGCCAGAGCCCTAAATCCATGCCGTAAAAATGGACTTTCGTTTCCTGTTAAACGCGCCTTACCCGATCCTTCTAACAACCGTGGGAAGCGCATTTCTTTTAATCTCCGCAGATTGTCAGGAAAGGGCCAAAGCCAAAGAGGAGGCAAGCGCCATGAAAGAAGATGTGAGAAGGCCAGCAGTGGCCGGGACCTTCTATCCGGGAGACGCTAAAACCCTCTCCCGGCAGGTGCGGGAATTCCTTGCCCGCGCCACCAAGGAAGAGGCCGAAGGAGAGATTATCGCCCTGGTTTCGCCGCATGCCGGTTACGTGTATTCTGGTCAAGTAGCTGCTTATGCCTTCAAAATGGTGGAAGGAATGAAGTTCGACGCCGTGGTTGTGGTCGCCCCCAGTCATCGAGCTCATTTTCAGGGGGCCTCGGTCTATGATCGGGGGGAATACGAAACGCCCTTAGGGCTCATTCCGGTGGAAAAAGAGGTTAGCCGGAAGCTCATCGAGGCGAGCGACCTGATCCGCTTCTTCCCTCAAGCCCACTCCCAGGAGCACTCCCTGGAAGTTCAGCTCCCTTTTCTCCAGGAAGCCATCGGAAAATTCAACCTGGTGCCTATCGTACTCGGGGATCAAAGCTATCGCACCTGTCAAGCAGTGGCCCGGGCGATCGTTCAGGCCGTCAAAGGAAAAAAAGTTTTGCTCGTGGCCAGCACCGATCTTTCCCATTTCCATCCATACGATAAAGCGGTGAAGCTGGACAACATTATCCTGGAAGACCTGCGGTCTCTGGATGCCCAAAAATTGGACCAGAACTTGGGTTCCGGGAAAGGAGAGGCTTGCGGCGGCGGAGCGGTGATTACGGTAATGCTGGCCGCTAAAGAAATGGGGGCTAACCGCTCCCGCGTGCTCAAGTACCAGAACTCCGGCGATGTGACCGGAGACCGTGCCGGCGTTGTGGGATATGCCGCTGCGGTCTTTTATCGAAACCCGCCCATCCAGTAAAGGAAAATATGATGAAAAAAGCGGGAATCAGCCTGGGTTTGACAGCGGAAGAGAAGCGGACTCTGCGGCAGATTGCCCAGTCCACGATTGAGGCAAGGTTAAAAGGAGAGAAACCCCCTCGAGTTGAGACCTTAAGCGGGCCCTTAAAAGAAAAGCGGGGGGCTTTCGTCTCCCTGCATTCCCATGGCCAGCTCCGGGGGTGCATTGGTAATATTCACCCGCATCAGCCCCTGCACCAGATCGTGGAAGATATGGCCATGGCCGCGGCTTTCGAAGATCCCCGGTTTTCCCCCCTCACCCTTAAAGAGCTAAAGAAGCTGGACCTGGAGATTTCAGTCCTGACCCCTCTTCAGCGAGTCAAGGATGTAAGCGAGATCGAGGTGGGAAAACACGGACTCTACATCAAGAAGGATTTTTATTCCGGCCTCCTCCTGCCTCAGGTGGCCGCGGAACATAACTGGGACAGGGCAACCTTCCTCGAGGAAACCTGCCGCAAAGCCGGCCTGCCGCGGAACGCCTGGAAGGGGAAGGATGCGGAAATTTATCTTTTTTCGGCGGATATTTTTTAATAATTTTATCGGACACAGATGAACGCCGATTTATGGGTGTATATTTTTTCTTGCCGTATATTTATCTGCGTTTATCTGAGCAGATCTGCGTCCCTTTGATTAGCTTTTCCGGAGGTTGAAAGCATGCCCATCTACGAATACGAATGCGCAAGTTGTCAGGCCGTTAGCACGTTCCTGATCTTAAAAAAAGAGGATAAGGCCCGGGTGGCTTGCAAAGGCTGCGGGAGTAAAAAGACGTCCCAGATCATTTCACGGGTGACTTACCATCGCGCCGAGGGTGACCGTCTGGCGGAATTCGACCCCCGCAAACCCCAGGGAGAAGAATTTTACAAAGACTCCAGGAACGTCGGCCTTTGGGCCAAGAAACGAGCTAAAGAATTGGGTGCGGACCTGGGGCCCAAATTTGACGAAATCGTGGAGAGCGCCCGCACCGGCAAGATATTGGAAAAATATGATTTATAAATTAAAATTAGCCACAGAGGGCACAGAGATCACAGAGTTTTAAAACCATGATTAAGAAAAAGGAAAAGATAAGTGTCTAAAGCGATCCGCCTGTAGCGGACTAAAGTTGAAAAAAGGAAATTTCTATACAATTAAATTATGAATAATGAAGTTTGGAAAAAGGCCTTCTCCCGCCGGGATTTACTGAAGGGGGTGGCCTCCTGCGCCCTCCTCTTTGCCGTATCTGGCAATCCTGCGCCCGCCCTGGCCCAGCGGGGAAAAAAAGGCTACATCAATACCAGGCTTTCGTCCCATTTTAGCACTCTGGACAATCAAAAAATCCAGTGCCAGCTCTGTCCTCGGGAATGCCTAGTGGCAAAGGGCCAGCGAGGATTCTGCGGAGTAAGGGAGAACCGGGCGGGGAAATATTACAGCCTGGTTTATGGCAACCCCTGCGCCGTGCATCCTGACCCCATCGAGAAAAAACCTTTTTACCACCTTTTGCCGGCTTCCATTTCATTTTCCATCGCCACTGCCGGGTGTAACCTGCGCTGCAAGTTCTGCCAGAACTGGGAAATCTCCCAGGCCAAACCGGAGGAAACTTACAACCTGGACCTTCCGCCGGAGAAAGTGGTGGCCCTGGCCAAAAAAATGGGAGCCCGCTCCATCGCTTATACTTATACGGAGTCGACCATTTTTTTCGAGTACATGATAGACACTGCCAAACTGGCCAGGAAAGAAGGCATCCTCAACGTCTGCCACTCCAATGGATTTATCAACCCCGGGCCATTGAAAGAACTTTGCCAGGTTACCGATGCCTTCAACATCGACCTCAAGGGCTTCACCGAGGATTATTACAGCGGCATGACCCAGGGCCGCCTGGCCCCTGTGCTGCAAACCTTGAAGACCTTAAGGCAACAGGACATCCACCTGGAAATTACCAACCTGGTGATTCCGACCAAGAATGATAACCAAGACGTTGTGAGACCAATGTGTGCCTGGATCAGGAAGGAATTGGGGGAAGGAACGCCGCTTCATTTCTCCCGATTCTATCCCCTTTACAAGCTGCGCAACCTTCCGCCCACGCCGGTCTCGACTCTGGAAAAAAGCCGCAATGCGGCCATGGATGCGGGCTTGAATTTTGCCTACATCGGCAATGTTCCCGGCCATGAAGGCGAGCGCACCTTCTGTCCCAAATGCCAGAAGCTCCTCATCGGGCGCCAGGGTTATACCATCAGCGAAATCAACTTATCCAAAGGAAAGTGTAAATTCTGCGGCAAGCCGATCCCGGGTATCTGGGCTTGATGCTCGCCTTGAAAAGAAAAGCCCCTGTCCCGAAGTTTCGGGGCAGGGGCTTTTTGTTGAGCGCTCCCCCGCTTGGAAAACTATGACATCGGAACGGACTGGCCGCCGATCACGATGATGACCCGCATAACGAAAATGCCGATGATCACCAGAGCGGCGGAGGCATACTGAACCGCAGGGATCATACGGGTCTTGGGATGAGCCAGGAGGCCCAGGGGTAGAAAGGCTCCCAGCAGTAGCTCGACCCCCAGGAACCAGAAGGCATACTCTCCGGTGGTCAACAGCTTAAGCATATGGTAAGACTCCACATCGGAAGAAGCCAGCACTGTCAGGTCGCTTCCGATTAAGAAGAGGTCGGCAATAATGAAGATGATGAAAAGCCTAAGCAGCGTTCCGATCACGCCTTTATGCCTGGAAATCTGTTCTTCACTCATCTCGGGAGCGTAACGACGGAGCCAGAGGTTGCTCAACACGATCAATACGGCCAGGCCTGAGACCATGGCCGAGATCATGAAGAGAGCCGGATTCAGGGCCGTGTTCCAGAAGGCCCGGGCCTTGGAAAGAGCCAGGAAAAAACCAGTGTAGCCGTGGCCGGCAATGGCTACAGGCATCCCGAAAAGGCCCCAATACCGGGCCATTTTCCAGTTTCCCTGGAGAACGAAGTAAGCATAGACTATGCAAACAATGCCATCGAGGGCCAGGAAAAAGCTCCCCCAGGTTAAAGGGGAAGTTGGATTCAGGTAAACGAAGAGGTGCCAGAATCGTAAAGGTTGATTCAGGTCAACAATCAACAAAACGGGCGCAGATAGGAGCAAAATAACGGCCCCGACGGCCCCGAGCTTGGCCACGGGCTGCCATTCTTCTTTCTTTAAAAGCGTGGCAATGACCGAGGTGATGAAAAGTCCGGCGAGCGACCCGGTAAGGAAGAAATAAATCGCGATGGGCCACCCCAGCGGCATGGCCGAGTTGGCAAAATCTGGAAGATTATAAAGAATGTTAGTATCCATTTTCCCCCCTTTTGTATTTAATCCTTGTCTGTCAAGTTAAGTGACTAACCACCATGCCCGGTGCCGGGCACAACGAAAGATGAAAATAGTTTGGTTGATTTCACTTTTGGAAGTAATGCTACATCTCTTTCGTCATTCCGGACTTGATCCGGAATCCAGAGAAGATGTAACTGCCTAAAAACACTTGATTCCGGCTTTCGCCGGAATGACGGCAGGGGTATTAGCTGATTCTATTTTCATATAAAAGTGAACTAAAGTGCCCAAAGTTTAAAAAAGGAAATTCCTATACAATTAAGTTACGGGTTGCGAGTTTCAGGTTTAAATCAGCAAAGGGCATGCCAGGAGGGTAATAATTCTTAAAATATAAAAAGTCTTGTATTTATGATAAGTTATGGGGTGAATGAAATTACGGCGGGAAAGAAGTTCAAAGCGGAAATGATTTTATGCAGTAAATTTACTGCATTGAAAAAACTAAAAAACCAATTATTTCATGTGTTTTGTTCTAATGCAGCTATTTTATAAAATATGCACGTTTTTACTGCATCGGTACTTGATTTCGGTTTTTTGCTTTTTCCAGGAAGGCCGAAAATAATGGGAAAAGCCAGATAATGATCGTCATAGTGCAAAGGGTGGCGCTGACCGGTCTGGAGAAGAAAGGAAGGAAATCCCAATCAGTCTTGATCATGCTCATCATAAAATTCTTTTCCAGGATGGGGCCAAGGACCAGGCCGAGAATCACCGGGGCAACCGGGAATCCGTTGGCCTCCAGGAAAAACCCGACGACCCCCATCAGCAACATGGTCCCTACATCAAAAAGACTGTTGTTAATGGCGTATGAACCCACCATACAGAACATGAGAATCGCCGGCATGAGAATCTTTTTGGGGACCCGCAGCATCTGGGCGCTGGTTTTGATGGCCAGGTAACCAAACGGAATCAGGAGAAGGTTCGCCAGAATAAAAGCAAAATAGACCGCGTAAACAATTTCCGGGCTTTTTTCAAAGATCATCGGCCCCGGGCGCAACCCTTTCATAAAAAGGACCCCGATGACGATGGCCGTGATAGAGTCTCCCGGAATTCCGAAGACCATTGCCGGGACCCAGGCTCCGGCCAGGCAGGCGTTGTTGGCGGTACTGGAATTCACGATCGCTTCGATGGAGCCATATCCGAATTTCTCAGGCTCTTTGGAACTTTTCTTGGCAACGGCATAGGCCAGCCAGGCGGCAATATCTGCTCCTGCTCCGGGAAGGATGCCGATGAAAATTCCCAGCAGGCCTGACCGGGGAACATGAAGCTTATACTTTTTGAAAAGCTGGGGAATGCTGGCAAAAATTTTCCCGGTTTTTACTCTGGCAATGGGGTAGGCGACATGAGCTTCCATTACATTGCGGATGACTTCGGAGACCCCGAAGACCCCAATCATGGCTGGAATGAAGTTTACCCCGTTGAGGAGTTCCACGCTGCCGAAGGTAAAGCGGGGATAGCCCAGGGTGATGTCCACCCCAATGGTGGAGAGGAACAAGCCGAGAATCATGGCCAGAGCCCCTTTTACCTGGGAACCGCGGGATACCATGACCGTTGCGCTGAGGCCCAGGGCTGCGAGCCAGAAGAATTCAAAAGTGGTAAAAGTCATGGCCAGCTCAGCCAGGAGTGGGGCGGCCACCATCAGGGTGCAACCTCCCATCAGCCCACCTATGGCTGAAAAAGTAACTCCAACCCCCAAAACCATCTCGCCCTTGCCCTGCTTGGTAAGCTCAAAAGAATCCTGAGTATAGGCCGCCGATGAAGGGGTTCCCGGGATGCGCACTAAGGCTGCCGGAATGTCTCCGGCAAAGATGGCCATGGCTGACATGGCCACAATGGAGACAAGGGCCGGGACAGGATCCATAAAAAAAGTGAAGGGGATCAGCAGGGCTGCGGCCATGGTGGCCGTTAGCCCAGGGATGGCTCCGACAAAAAGGCCATAAATACAGGAAATAACTATAACCAGGAGAACTTTGGGGGCCAGGAGCAGAGAAAGACCATGCAGGGCGAATTCCATAACTTCACCAACCGAGCAATCCGGAGCTCAAAGGCAC
>JASEHN010000127.1 GCA_030018715.1 Thermodesulfobacteriota bacterium
GGCCCCCAGGGACCCAAATTTTAGAGCAATCCCCTGGCCAATTCCTCCGCCAGAGCCGGTGATGATGGCTACTTTATCCTGCAGGTTCATCTTCGCCTCCTATTCTTTGATTCCGGCGATACATTTCGCCAGCGAAATCTTGTGACTTAGGTTAGACTCCCGGGGAATCATCGTCTTCTGCGCTTCCGGAGACCCGGCTCCGTGGATGGATTCAACTACATACCCTCCAGCTCCTCCCCCAAACATCAGATTTTCGATCAAACGGAAAATGCGTATCCGGTTCTCCGTGGGAACGTCTTTTACCCCCTTCAGATATTTCTCTAAGTATTTTCCCACCTCTGGGCTGCGGAAATCCTTCTCTGAGGGCAGGGTAGTGACCAAACCTCCGGCAATATCCAGGGCCAGTTGCCCGATCTGGTTGGTAATCCGGGCTACGTTCAGTTTACACACGTTGGCCAAAAGAAAATTATTCATGTAATTTCCCGCGGGCGTCGCGTAGCCTTCATAAGCCGAGGCCAACCCGCAGCCGTACAGGGTTTCCGCCAGGGTGATCATCTCGGTGATTTTACTGCGCACATGGGCGGCCTTGGCCACGCCGTTATACTGGGCCAGCAAGGCGGCCGCTCCGATTAGAACGTCGCTTACCCCGGTCTTACACCCGCCGTAACTGCAGCGGTGGTGGGAGCCGAGAAGACCGCTGATCCTTTCGGCGAATTCATGCTCTTTGTATAGGTAGACATTTTCCCAGGGCACGAAAACGTTATCAAAGATCAGAAGGGTTTCCTGCATCCCGTAGAGGGGGTTGCCCGTGTCGACAGACCCCCCTTCCATTTTCCGGGTATCGGAGAACTGCCGGCCGTAAATGTGGATTAAACCTGGGCTGCTCATGGGTGCGGAGAAGGCCACAGCGTAATCTTTATCTTCCGGCCCCATGGCTCGGGTGGGCATGACTACGGTGTAATGGCAATTCAACGCCCCGGTCTGGTGGGCTTTGGCCCCCCGCACGACGATCCCGTCTTTCTTCTCCTCCACCACGTGCAGGTAAAGGTCCGGATCGGCTTGCTCACTGGGCTTTAGACTGCGATCTCCTTTGACGTCCGTCATGGCAATGCCTGCAATCAGGTCGTTTTCCTGAAGACGTTTGAAAAAGCTTTTAAAACGCTCGTGGTACTTCGTCCCGAACTTCTGGTCCACTTCATAGGTGGCCAGGTACATGATGTTGCCCCCGTCGGAGGTGGTACATCGCTGAAAGCAGGTAGCGGTCATCTGGCCCAGCAGTCGAAACATCTTGACCTTTCTAACCAGGTCATCGCGGCTCTGGTAGATATGGCAGAAGCGGTTCACCTTCTGGCCGGTGAGGTGAGAGTGGGCCGTCATGAGATCCTCATGGAGGGGGTCATGAGCGAGGTCATACGTCAAGGCCACGGCGTTTTGGGAGGGTTTGACCATGGGATGATCATAAGGGTTCTCCATTTTTTCCCCGAAAAGATAAACCGTGGGATGGGGGTTCATCTCTCTCAAGCTCTGTACATATTCTTTCCCGGTTTTTAAAGCCATTGGCATCCTCCTTCAATAGGGAATCATTCTCTTATCAAATCCGAAAAAGTTTTTGAGCATTCTGCCAGAGGATTTTCTCTTTTACTTCCGCCTTCATTTGGATTTTTTCGAAATCGGCCAGCCACCGTTTTGGAGTCAAATAGGGATGATCGGATCCGAAAAGGCACTTATCTTGTAAAAAAGTGTTCGCATACTGGACAAGGGAAGCAGGGAAATATTTGGGAGACCAGCCGGAAAGGTCAATATAGACATTCGCTTTGTGCATAGCCACAGCCAGCATTTCATCTTGCCAGGGCCAGGCTGGGTGAGCCCCAATGATCGTCAGCTCGGGAAAATCTGCCGCTAAGTCATCGATATAAGGAATGGGCCGACAGTACTTCAGTCGAATCCCATCTCCCCCAGGGACACCCGCTCCGTACCCCGTGTTGCCCATATGAAAGAGGACAGGCACCTTTAACTCAGCAATCTTCTCCCAGAGGGGATAGAACCGCTGGTCACTTGGGTAGAATGCCTGAGCTGCCTGCTGAAACTTAACTCCGCGCAAGCCAAGATCCTTTATGGCTATTTCCACCTCTTGAATGGCCACCTTGCCCTTCCAGGGGTCCACCCCGGCAAACCCGATGAAGGTCTTAGGGTATTTCTTGACCAGCCCGGCGACGTATTCATTAGAAAGCCTCTTGTTGCCGGTATTGGTTTCGGCATCCCACGCCAGAAGAACCCCCATAATGTCCAAAGACTGATATTGCTCGGCCAGAGCTTCTTCGGTCAATACCTCAACCTTTTTCCCGAAGAAACGAAAGGCGTCTTCAATGTATTTGCCCCCGCAATCGATGACGTCTTCTTTTGTTCCCGGATGAACATGAGTATCGATGGCTTTCATCTTCCCTCCTTCCTAAAAAATGGCTGAGATCAGGTCTTTGCTGGTTTCCCATAGATTCTTTTCCCCATTGATTCTTTCATCCTGAGAAATTCACGGAGGGGTAGGGTAACCGCGCTGCTCTGAGGCTGGATGCCGGAAGCAAAAAAATCATAGAGTGTCTCGGCTGCCCCCGTCAATGTGGGCAGCCTTCCCAAGATGGAACCTCGGATTGTGATGTGTTCGATGGCTCCCAGGATGGCATCCCGAAGCAGTGGGGAATCGATGTCCGTCCTGATGAGCCCTTCTTTCTTTCCCTCTTCGATGATTTGAACCACAAGCTTGCTGAATTCGCGGATCAATCGGTAGGCCCGGGTGGAATTAAAACGTGGGTTTTTTTGGATATTCTGGAGAAGAATTACTACATAGTCTTTATTCTTCTCGTAAAAATTGAGATGATACCAGATGATCTTCCGGATCTTGTTTAATGCTCCCTTAACTCCCTCTAAGCTCTCGTGGATTCCGGATAGAAAATTTTCCATCCGTTCTTCGGGGATGGAAAAAAGTAAGTCTTCTTTGTTCTTGAAATAATCGTAGATGCTGCCTTCGGCAATTTTAGCTTCCTGGGCGATCTGGGAGATGGTGGCTTCATTAAAGCCCTTTTCGGCGAAGACTTCTGTAGCAACCTTCAGGATGAGTTGCTTCTTGTTCTCCGTCTGAAGAGTCCTTTTCTTCTTTTGGCCAACCGAAGGAAAAGGTCTTCTCTTTGCCGCCATCGGTTTCCCTCTCGTTAATGAAAGGAAAAAAATGAAGGAAGAAAAAGTCGACAATAGTTAGGTGAATGATACTCATTTTAAAAACTTTGTCAATGAATTTTTAGGGACAATTCATGAAATTTTTTAATCTATACTCCATAAAAAAATTATTATGCTTTTATTTCAATGAGATAAAACGAACAAAAACAGTGGGGGAAATTTGGCAAAAATGAACGATATTCAAAATTATTAGCATCGAGGGGGAGGGAAGGGCGTATCAGATTCCTTATTCCTGTCCCTAAAAACCAAGCTTTTAATGATTAAAAAGCCAAATGGAGAAAAGAAGCTGCGGCTGAATCGGAAGGAGAAAAAGGTGAAAGGCTTTGGTCTCCTTATTGCGGGGAAAAGAAAACTCGCGAGATGAGAGGTTTAAGTTAACGATCGGGAGAACTCACCGAAGGAATGAGTGCCTTTATAGAAAAACGCAAGCCCGACTTTAACAAATTCTGCCGCGGAAGTTCATCGGGAGATCAAAGGGGATCAACTCCTTGGCAAAACCTCTTGGAGAGTAAGTCCGGGGACCCGGGCCAGGGGTCTTCCTGAATCCGTGAAAGCGACTACAATCAGGGTCTCATCAGCGCGCGGGGCATCCCCCACTCTGACCTCCATGGCATCGTAGTGGGAGCGCACCCTCATCTCGTCCTTGTAATGGAGCGGAACATCAATCGTCGTTCCGGCGACGGCCACCTTTTTTGTAGAAGGGATGATAGCCTTACCGGCATTGAGGACTTTTCGCATTGACTGGCCCAATTCGGGGTGCAGGATCGCGGCCGCATGCTCCAGCTCTCCATCTGTTCCGACAATGGCCGCTTTCCCAAAGCTGTGGATCTGTTCGGGGCTAACCCCAAGGGCTTTGATCGCCCGCTGGGTGAGTTCGGTGCCCATCTTCGCCCCGATTTCGATCAGCTCATCCAGCTTCTCTACGTATCGGCCTGCACAAGGGTTTTTCACCACGGCTATGGAGGCTATCTTCCGGTGGGGGGAAGATATTTCCTTTCCTAATTCCCTGCAGGTCTCTTCCATAATCGTCACAAATTTCCGCACTTCCATGATCAACCCCTTACCTTAAATATGTTCATCATGACTTTCATCAGCCCCAAACCTAAATGAGGTTCCTTAGGCGTTATTCTTAATAAATTCTAAGTACCTTTCCATTCGCTTCTAAGCCCTTAGCTCTATGGCGTAAGTCTGTTCACCGAACCAAAAGTAATTCGCCATCATGTTGGATTCCCAGCCCGTGTTTAACGGCTGTTTTAATCTGGGGCAGGGTCCAGGCATCGCCGACCAGATGGTTGACCGCCGCATAATTCTGCAGAAGTCGAACCCCCTGCACGTCTAAGGCCACTTGATCGCCGGAAGATAGGATTACTCCCGGATGAACGGCAAGCCCGATGGCCGGTCCACCGCTGACTAAAGAAATCCTCCCATCCATGATAATGAGATCGGGTTTGATGGGAATGGTCATCTCTACTGACCTCTGGGAAACGAACATGTTGTTATCCCCATGGAGGAGGGTTCGGTCGGCCAGGTGGGTCATGCCCACAGTAAGCTTCAGGCTCATGGAAAACCCGGCCAGGTAGTGGGTCTTCATCGTGGGCAGGTAGATGATCTTGTCGAAGTTTTCCAAATCCTTGGGGTAGGCGACGAGATCGAGGTGTTCCCCGGAAATGGGAACATTCAGGTATTGGGATTTGTCAAAGTCGAGGAGTGGAATCTTTATTTCGGACAACCTGGCTGCAAGACCGGAGTTCTTAAACACCTTTTCACTCGGCACCCAGGGCCGACCAGAACTCTCGCCGACAGAGATTTGGGTGCACCCATATTCCCGGAGAAGGTCGATGACCGCAGTTAAAAAATCCAAAGCTGTTGACCCCGGAGGCGGGTCATCGCTGTTGAAATTAGGCTTGAGGAGAATGCGATCCTGGGGCTTTATGGATTTATCAAACCCTCCGAGCAGATCAACAGCCTTGCGGATGTCATTCTTTATTTCTTTTCCGCAGACAACGAAAGAGACCAGCGCCTTTCCATCCTTTGTGTAAGGGTTGGGCCGGCGATGTCGCAGAGACGCCGTCCCTATGACTTCTTTCTTCAGCAGCGGCAGATAATCCTTGGGCCTCATCTCCGCCAGCGAAGCCTGGTATTCTTCCCGGTGAAAGATAACCTCTTCCGGCTTGAATTTCATTCCCTTCCTCCCTCATCTGGCCTAGCCAGAACCAAAAAAGTGAATAAGAAAATTCGAAATTCGAATATCGAAATCCAAAACAAATCCAAAATTCAAACTTTCGCCACTTTCAGATTTGAGATTTGAGATTTAAGATTGAAGTTTTTCTTTTTTCAATCTGGATGATCTCGTAAAAAGTCTGAAAATGCCCTTTCCCGTCATTCCGGCCCCGATTTTCATCGGGATAAACTCCAGCCGGAATCCAGTATTTTCAAATGCTTATAAATACCCTGGACTCCGGTTTTCACCGGAGTGACGACTTTTTACGAGATCATCAATCTGCAATCTACAATCTGCGATCTGCAATGGGTTGGATTTTCTGCTTCGAATTTTGCATCAGGTCCTTTTAGTAAAATTTTTGTTGGCCTGTTGCCCACAATTTCATTTGCAAGCGCCCTATGGTTTATCTTAACGGGGTTTTATTAAAAAGCCAACAGAAAATCCTAAAAAAATTTGACAGGGCCGACATTTTACTTGGCAAGGGCCTGGGATTGAGAGAAAATAGAAAATGATGGAAATCTTTCACTCCTTGATCCAATACCTGAAAGATTATATCCTCTTCAATCCCATTATGTGGGGAATCGTGGCCGTGGTTTTATGGATCATAGGAGCGGCCTTCGTCAAGGCCTGGCGTGGAAAGGATGAAGATTGAAATGGAGAAATACAAGGAAAGGGTAAATTGCTGCAATGAAGCCTGCGCTCAACCCATCGAGGTTGAATTTACCGAAGCCACGCGTAAGCTGCGCATCACCTGCCCTTCTTGCGGCCAACTTAATCAGATTGAAATTATCCTTTCTTCAGACCGCGGAGGTTCTGCCGACCGTTTCGGCTCCCCGGCCAACGGCGAAAAAATGAAAATTGTCGTCGTCCCCGGGGATTAAAAACAATTTATTTTAGCCGCGCACTTTCATCCTATTGCAAGACGAGTTTAGCAAGATCGCGCTAAAACTCGTTCTTTAAGGTTTATGCTTTTTCCTTCCTTCTACGTGGGAGGGCGAATTTTATCAGGCTCATCTTTCTGGGGACTGGCCGGCCGAATCCCAATTACGGTTATGGCTGGAAAGAATAATCCTTCAGGATTTGGAGGGGGCAAATCCATAATAGTGGGAATAAAAGCAAATGAAGGCGGCTGCTCCAGCGGGCTTTTGGGAGGTCCTTTCTCACATCCCCACGAATTTAATAAAAAATTGTTTTGTCTCGACACTACAACATATTAAAAGTACCAACTTTAAACCAGGGAGCGGCGAAAGTATTTTTGGCTGATGAGGCCCAAAACCACCAAAGCCACTCCGATCACATCAGTACTCCAGGATGGATGGAGCATACCCAGACCGCCGAATAAGAAAAGAAACCGTTCCAGAATGGTAGTTGGTTTGAGGAAATGCCCCATGATCCCAGCTTCAATGGGAAACATGGCGAGAATGGCCAGAAGGGCTTTGCCCAAAATATCCAGAAAGGAACCCTGCATTAAGAAGGCGGGTTCAAAGATAAAGAAATATGGAATAACGTAAGCGGCAATGCTCAGACGGATAGATATCCAGGCCAGGGTAAGCCATTGACCACCAGAAATGGCCGAAGCGGTGTAGACAGCAATACAAACCGGCGGCGTAAGCCCGGATAATATGGCGTAGTAGAAGATGAATAGATGTCCAGCCAGGGCGGGGACTCCCAGGCCAACCAGTGCTGGAGCCAATACGGCAGCGGCAATGATATAGGCCGCAGTGGTGGTCATCCCCATACCCAAGATGATAGCCGTTATCATGGTTGCTATCAGGGCCAGGAATACGTTCACTCCAGCCAAGGATAGGATGACCTCAGAAATCTTAACGCCAAAACCAGTTAAGGAAATCATGGTCACGGCCATCTGGACACAGCTCATCATGACCATGAGCCAGGCAAGCGATGTAGTGACTCCCGAGTAATAACCCCCGGCTATGACCTTAATCCTTTCCCAGGCTCCTTTGGGAGACAGTGGACCACCGGTGATCATATATAATGCCATCGCTGCTATCAGAGCCCAGGCGGCACAGAGTTGGGGAGGTAAAAACAGGATGAGGAGATAGACAAGGAGACCTATCGGAATGAAGACCATCATAACCTGGCGTGGGGCAAAGACCTCGCTTAATTTAGGAACAAGCTCTGATGGCAACTTGCCCAGTCCACACCTTTTAGCTTCCACATAAACCCCGGCCCAGACACCGGCAAAATAAATAATCGCCGGAATAAATCCAGCAATCATGACACTAAGGTAAGAAATATTGAGGAATTCAGCCATAACAAATGCACC
>JASEHN010000128.1 GCA_030018715.1 Thermodesulfobacteriota bacterium
GAGACAGCCACGGAAAACCTGGCCCTGTACATCATCCGGGCTTCCTTCTCCAAGGAACGGATGCAGTATTTCCAAGAACCATCAAAGGTTGTTTGCCGGGCGAAAGACGGGACCATGGAAAAGGTCTTCGATGCCGCCGTATCAAGTACGGGGCAGGCCCTGGATTGGCTGGCCGCTATCTGTTCCCACACACCCCGAAAATCCCCCGAAACCCGGCTGAAAAGCCCACAAAACGAACCCAAGATGTTGTGCTAAAATTCACTTGACGCACAATTCTTTTTTTTGTATATTTGCTCCACCCTAAAGCAAGTTCTTATCAATAATAATTGATGGTTTCGTAAAAAGTCTGAAAATGCTTTTTTCTGTCATTCCGGCGAAAGTCGGAATCCAGTCTTTTCAAATATTTATAAATTCTCTGGACTCCGGTTTTCACCGGAGTGACGACTTTTTATGAGATCATCAATATTAATCAATTTGAATCAAGATCGAGCTGATGACCAGCCGGCAAGGGCTGAAGATCATGTTCACGCCGAACTGGGCGTGAATCCGCTCTCGGAGGGAGCATGCCATGCTGCTGACCGTCGGGGCCTGCACGTACTCGTGGCTGTGGGACCTGCCGCTCCGGGAGGCGGTCCACCGGATCGCCGACCTGGGGTTCCACTACTTCGAGCTGATGAGTCACGTTCCCCACTGCTGGCCGCGGGATTGGTCCACCTCAGACCGGAAATCCTTCCGCCAACTGGTCGAGTCCCTGGGGCTGCGGATCTCTTCGGTCAACCCGACCTTCCTCGACATCAATATCGCCAGCCCGAATCCGGGGATTCGGGAAGAGTCCATCCGGCAGCTCCGCGAGACCATACAGCTCGCCCATGAGATTGGGGCCGGCATCGTCGTGGCGCCTGCCGGCCGGAAGCACATGCTCATCGCCCCCGACCAATCCTACCTCCGGGGGCTGGTCAAAGAGGCATTGGAGATTCTGCTGGCGGACTGCGAGCGGCTGGGTGTGACCTTCGCCCTTGAGAATGCGTACAACGTGCTTCCCTCCGCCCCCATGCTGGTCCAAATGCGCCGCGAGCTGCCGCACCCAAAGTTGAAGCTGGCCTATGACGTGGCCAACGCTACCATGGTGGAATCGCCGCTGGACGGGATGGAAATGGTCGCGCCACATCTGGCCCTCCTTCATTTATCGGATACCGGCGAGAAAAGGTGGGGGCATGATCGGATCGGCACCGGCACGGTGGATTTTGCCGCGGTGACCGCGAAGGTGCGGGCGCTGGAGTATGATGGACCTACGATCATGGAGATCGTGGACAGGGAGATGCCGGAAGAAAGCAACCGAATCAGCCTGGAGCGCCTGCGGGCACTGGGGTGGACGACCTGATGTCGCGAAACGCTCGAGGGCAAGGATGACACCGGAGTGCAAATGGCGCGCGTGCTCGTGACGGGAGGAGCTGGCTTTCTGGGCGCGGCCATCGTGAGACGCCTGGCCGAGCGGGGCGATGAAGTGATCGCCCTCGACAATTTCCAGGCAGGCGACCCCGCAAACCTGGGAGGCCTCGGTTCCAACGTGGTCTTAATCAGCGGTGACGTCACCGATCTGAGCGGCCTTCTCAACGTCATCAGGCAGCACGGTGTCCAGCGCATCGTCCACGCGGCAGCGATCGTCAGCGTGGTCTCCTCCCTGTCGGCCCCGAGTCACGTGACCCGGGTGAACATCGAAGGCACGCTCAATGTGCTGGAGGCGATGCGGGTGTTCGATGTGGAACGCGCGGTCCACATCTCCTCCGAGGAAACCTACGGGGCCTTTCGACACGAGCCGGCTGACGAGGAGCACCCCGTGGCGCCCACCGCGCCTTATGGCATCAGCAAAGTCGCTTCCGAGCAGTTAGGCCGCTTCTACCGGACGGTGTATAAGACGGATTTCATCAACGTCCGGCTCTCGTGGGTGTACGGGCCGGGTTTTCCTCGCCAGCGGATCCCCCGGACCTTGATCGAGGCCGCGCTGGCCAGCCGGCCGCTGCATCTGCCCCGCGGAGGAGACGCGCGCATAGACCACACTTACCTCGATGACTGCGTCAATGGCATTCTGCTGGCCCTGGATTGCGCTTCACATCCGTTCGACGTGTACAACCTCGCCAGCGGCGAAGGCCGAACGATCGCCGAGATGGTTGCCCTCGTGAAAGAACTGATCCCAAGCGCAGACCTCTCGGTGGGCCCGGGTCCTTATTGGTATGACGACCGGCTCGTGGCGCCGCCCAAGGGCGCTTTGGACTTAACCCGAGCCAGGACGGTTTTCGGCTATCAGCCGAAATATGACCTTCGGCGAGGCCTGGCAGCATACATCGAATGGTATCGCCGCAGCCAACCATCGCCGAGCATCTGAGAGAGGAAAGCAGCCATGCCCAAAGGAGCGAAGCCCAAAGCGAAGGTGATGCGAGTCGAGGAGACGTTCTGGGAGCAGCCGCCGGCGCACTTTGAAGCTTTTTCTAAGATGCTGGTTCACCCGACAAACGCTGACACGCGCTATTTCGACTTTCGCCTCTCCAGTTACCAGCCCAAGGGTTATGCCGAGGTGCATGTCCATGAGGTCGCGGAGAACATCTACTACATCCTCCAGGGGAGAGGGATCGTCGAATTGGACGGGGAGAAGTATCTCGTGGAGCCCCATATGGTCATCCATATCCCCCCCGGGGTCCGACACGGGATCTTTAATACCGGCCTGGAGGATCTGATCTTCGTCGTGGTAGCCTCGCCACCTGCCGACATGCCCGAGGTGAAACAACTCAGCGGACGCAGGGCGTGAACAGCCACGCTTGCTCGGGCCGGATCCCCCGCTGAGTGACGCCAGGCGGGCGGCGGGCAGGGGTCGACCGTATCCGACGGGGGTGCAGTAGAGCAAGCGTCTCAAGGGGCGGGACGCGAATGGGGTGTCGTTGAGGATGACATCGAGAGAAGACGCTGGCATGAGAGTGATGCCGACGAAATGGGACGAGGAATACGACCTGGTCGTCCTTGGCGCTGGGGCGGGAGGCATGACCGCGGCGCTTGTCTCAGCGGTCGAGGGTATGCGGACCCTCCTGATCGAGAAGAGTGATCAGGTCGGCGGGACGACGGCGTATTCTTCGGGGACGGTGTGGATTCCGAACAACGCACAGCAGCGCCAGCTCGGGGTCACGAACGATGCCGCCGCGGCGCTCGAGTATCTGGATGCACTGGTGGGCGACCGCGCAGACCGTAGACTCCGTGAAGCGTTCATCGCCGCGGGGCCCGAGATGCTGGAGTATCTGGCAAAGCACACGGATGTCGATTTCCGAGTGTATCGCCAACAGCCGGACTACCGACAGGATTTGCCGGGAGCGGCGTTAGGGGGACGGCCGCTGGAGCCACTCCCGTTTGACGGCCGTACGCTGGGGGATCATTTCGATCGTGTCCGCTGGTTCATTCCGGAGCTCATGTTGTTCGGCGGAATGATGGTGACCCGTGGAGAAGCGGCGCGCCTCTTGCGGATCGGCAGGTCTCTGGATGCCTTATGGCTCGGAGCCACGCTGGTGTCCCGCTTTGCCCTGGACCGGCTGCGTTATAAGCGTGGAACGCGGCTTGTCCTGGGCAATGCGCTCGCAGCGAGGCTCTTTCGGAACTTGCACGATCGCCGGGTCGCGGTGTGGTTCAACGCCAGGACCGCACGGCTGATCCCGGAACACGGGCGGGCCTGCGGTCTTGTGGTCGATCGCGGCGAATCAGAGGTGCGCGTGCGCGTGTCCCGGGGAATTGTTCTGGCGGGCGGGGGTTTCCCTGCGAGTCCGGAATTGCGGGAGCGGTACTTTCCGAAACCGGTGGCCACGTATACATCGGCTTTCGCGGGTTGCGTAGGTGACACATTGCTGATGGCGCAGGAGATCGGCGCTTCGCTGGGGCCGGAGGGAGAAGACAATTCGCTGTGGTTTCCCAGCTCGATTGCGATCCGCAAGGACGGTTCCACGGCGGTGTATCCGCACATCGTCCTGGATCGCGGTAAGCCGGGACTTGTGGCCGTGAACGCTGCCGGGCGGCGTTTTGTCAACGAGGCGGTCTCGTACCATGAATTCACGCGGGCGATGTATCGGTCGCATGCAACAGTCCCGAGCATTCCGGCCTGGCTGGTGTGCGATCGGCGCTTCATCTGGAAGTACGGCCTCGGCATGATCAGACCATTGACCCCGGTCTTGCGGGGGTATGTCAGGCGAGGGTACCTCAAGCTTGCGGACTCCGTGGAAGGGTTGGCGCGCACAATCGGAGTGGATGCGGCGGGATTGGCGGAGACGATAAGGACGCATAACGAATTTGCCCGCACTGGGGTGGATGCCCAATTCGGGAAGGGAGAAAACGCGTATGACCGCGCGGGTGGCGACGCGGCGCATTTGCCGAACCCGTGCATTGGTCCGATCGAGAGACCTCCGTTCTGTGCGGTGGCGGTGCTTCCTACCCCTCTGGGCACGAGCCTCGGATTGCTCACGGACGTGCATGCGCAAGTGCTCGATCGTTCCGGCCAGCCCATCCCAGGTCTGTACGCGTGCGGCAACGACATGCATTCCGTGATGGGTGGCGAGTATCCGGGCGCCGGGGCCGAACTGGGGCTGGCGATGACCTTCGGGTATCTTGCGGCGAGGCACGCTGCGGGAATTGACCGTACGGCGACTTCTGCTGTTGTCGGCATGCAGGGTGGCCGCGCGAAATGATGCGAGGCGGAAGAGATCCTGGCGAAATCGTGCCGGGGGATGCCTCTAACACCAGATCTCACGCTATTGTTTTGTGTAGGTGTATGGGGTCAGACATAAGTAATTCGCTGAAATCGGTTGCCGGTCATTTTGGGCGGGATCCGGTAGCCATCAGCCAGTTTAATTATGCTTGACCCCATGTCCTTGTGCTCCCGAAAGATTCCCCCTCCCGTCCGGGCCGTGTCCTCACTGTCATTCTTAAATCATGAATGAAAATCAAAAGTGAAGGGGGGGACCCATTAAAAGGGATGGTAGGCTTGCCCACCTTCACTATTATAGAATCCCGCTTCGGGGTTCGGGGGGATGAGTCTGGCCTTGGCGAAACAGCATCGGCCAACCGTTAAAGACGCTTAGCGCTATGCGCATAGCGAATTATTTTCCTCTTCTTTTATCCTTGATCATCTCATCCAGCCAGGCCAGGTTCAACTCAGCTAATTTTCCTTTCGTGGGAATTCCCTCCTGGGAGTCCCAGCCCATGGCTTCGTAATACATGGTCAAGGCATCGTCAAATTCCTTGCGGTCAATGCCTTTCCCATGAAGCGGCCCTCCTTCCAGGGGCTCAAAGAGCCGATCTGGTAAGGTATCATCCTTGCGCCCGAACCCCTCCCGCAGGTTGAATACCCGGGCCATGGTCACGGTCCGTTCCCCCACCTTCAAAAGCTCCCAGAGGCTCGTATCCCAGCCGGTAACCGCACCAACAAGTTCGGCCCATTTGTTGATGGGGAACGCCCAAACCGGCCCGGCTGTGAAATTACAAATCCCCAGGGAATTGAAAAGAGACCACACAAAATGCAGGTAAACGTAATTGCGCACTTTTTGGGGTCCTAAATCCCTGGTCGGTACGGGTTCCAAAAGACCTAAGGGAGCAATGCGCCCTAACATGGCTCCTGCCGTGGCGAAAGGCGTGTCATGGGGAGCCTCAATGTGATCGGCCCCCGTCGGGGAAAGGGCAAAGCTAAGACCCTGTCCCGTTTTTCCCCGCGGGTCGTGCATCGGGAGTTCCTGGCCTTTGATATGCAGGGCATATTTTTCAGCCCCTTTGCCGACCCTGGCCGCGGCAATTTTCACCCCCTCGGCCATGAGATCGCCTATGCCCTTTTTGCGCTTCGCGATCCATTCAATACCCTTCACCATGGCTTCGGCGTTTCCCATCCGGAATTCGATTCCTTCCGTATCGGCCTTGGTGAAAAGCCCCTTCTCAAAACATTCCATGGCAAACCCGATGGCCACGCCGACGGAAATGGTGTCCAGCCCGTAGCGGTTGCAGAGTTCATTCCCTTTGGAAATGGCGGCCAGGTCATCGATGCAAAGGAGGGAACCAAGCGAACTTAAGGTCTCATACTCCGGTCCTCCATATTCGCTGGAGGTGGCATAGGGGCCTTCCGAAACTTCCACTGCCCGTTTGCAGCGCACCCCGCAGGCATAACACCCTTCTTCACTCTTCAGGATCGTTTCGGCCATCCGTTCACCGCTGATCTTCTCCGCGCCTGCAAAAACTCCGGTATAAAAGTTTCTGGTGGGCAGAATGCCCTGGGTATTCAAAGCCATCACCAGGTTGGGTGTTCCCAGCTTGCGCATCACTTTATTCGGGCCCCACTGGCTGATGAGTTCCGCCTGCAATTTGGCCAGTTCTTTCATTTTTTCCGGATCATGAAATTCCAGTCTTTCCTTCCCGCGGGCGGCGATGGCCCTTAGGTTCTTGGAACCCATGACCGCTCCCATACCCGTCCGGCCATTGGCATGTTTCAGTTCGTTGATTACGCAAGCAAAGCGAACCAGCTTTTCTCCGGCCGGGCCAGCCTGAGCCACCCGGATCCGGGCATCTCCCAATTCCTGACGAATTTTTTCTTGGGCCGGGCCCGTCTCCAGCCCCCATATCTCTGCAGCCGACCGAATTTCCGCCTCTCCACCGTGGATCCATAGATAAGATGGTTTAGGAGCTTTCCCGTTAATGATTACCGCGTCAAAACCGGCAAATTTTAATTCCGGGCCGAAAAAGCCCCCGGCTTCCGCCTCGCCATATCCCCCCGTCAAAGGAGATTTGGCCGCCACCGTATAACGCACCATTCCGGAGACCGGTGCGCCCGTGATGACGCTGGAGGCGAAGATGAGAATATTTTCCGGTCCAAGCGGATCGATGCCTGGCGGAAGTTCCCGCAACAAATAATAGGATGCCAAACCTCCGCCCCCCATATAAGTGCGATAGATGACCTCGCTGGGTTCTTCTACTTTTATTTCGCCTGATGTCAAATCCACCCGCAAAATCTTGCCATTATAGCCTTTGGGCATTTGTCGTCCCTCCTTTTTTTATCCCCTCAGGAAAATTCTTTTTTAGGTGTACAGGGCGAAGCGCGACCCAGAATTCAGGTTTATTAAGCAGTTCTGGATTCCGGCTTTCGCCGGAATGGCGAAGTAGTGACTCCTGCAAGAAGCTCACTCGATTATTAAGTTTCGCATAAATATGCAACGGCCGCAACCCCTTTAGGCTCTTCTCACCTATGTCCATTCCCTCCGTAGAGATCAGAATTTTAACCGCCAGCCGATCCGTGGCAAGGGAGCCGGTTACTTCTGCTTGGTAGAATCTAAGTCACCTTCGGCATACATCCTCTTGGCTTTCCCTCTTTCTCCGATGATGGCCTGCACCACGTAGACATTGTTGGGAGGACAGCCTCTGACATAACGCTGTCCTCGTTTCCCTTCGGGAACGCATTTTCCCACAGTTACAATGCTCTCCGTAGGGACGAAAGGGGGGATTGCGGGATCTCCCGTAACCACCGTTACTCCCGGAAGATACATGAGTTGGTCGGCGTTGCGCATATCAACGAGAGCGCTCATCACTGTGTTCCGGCAACCTGTGCAGGTGACTCCGCCATAAATCAGGTTGAATCCTTCCACCTTAACAGGATTATCTTCCGTGGACCGGAGGAAGCGGCGGCGCACTTT
>JASEHN010000129.1 GCA_030018715.1 Thermodesulfobacteriota bacterium
CATTGAATCGGTGCAGCGGGCTGCTGAGCTACGGGCAGGACGACGTTAATTCTGTCTTTAGGTAAACCACTGGTTTTACCAGTGCGACTTGAAAAGGTTTGACCGTTGAGGCATAACATCCTCCTGTGGCTTGATGAGGAAGGGAAAACACACAGGAGGATGCTATGGAAGAGATTAAACAAGGTTACCAAAGTTTATTGCATTCGAAATGGGATTGCAAATACCATGTTGTGTTTATCCCCAAAAAGCGTCGGAAGGCTTTGTTTGGGCAAGTCCGACGGCATTTAGGGGGTATTTTTCATGCCCTGGCACAGCAGAAGGAATGCCAGATTTTGGAAGGGCATTTGCTCCCGGATCATGTTCATATGTGTATCGCGATTCCCCCGAAGCACCCGGTCGCTTCGGTGATTGGTTTTCTCAAAGGGAAGAGCGCCATCGCCGTGGCTCGGCAGTTCAGCGGCAAGGAGTGCAATTTCACCGGGGAACACCTTTGGGCTCGGGGGTACGCAGTATCCACCGTTGGGTTTGAATTAGAGCAGGTCCGCCAATACATCCGCGCCCAAGATGAAGCGGATGGATCAAAGGGCCAGTTCTGAGATTAAGGAACTGAGGCGCGCTTCAGCGCGACGTTTAAGTTAATCGGTCGACCGCCTTTGAGGCGGCCCAACTCATCAAGCCACCCGCTCTGCGGGGGGTGTCTGACTTACCAATTTGTCAATAAAGGAATTAGCCAAGACCAATTTATGGGTATATAATAAAGTAGCCAAAAGGCCTCAAATCGGCTAAGAACCCCGAGCCTTAAAGCTGGGAGATAAATGGCTGCTTGGAAACATTATGAAGAAGCTAATAAAGCGCCGAAAAAATAATGAATGTGAAAGTCGGTCAATTTTTGATTCTTGAATGGAGGAAAACGATGGCCAAAGTCAGATGCGCGATATGCGATAAGGAAACGGACTCCGGGAACTTGGGCGTGAAATATTGCCCCAAATGCGGTCTGTGGTTTTGCTACGACCATGCCGGCCCCGGCAGGACTCAATGCCCGAAATGCAGATCGTATTCTTTGAAATGAAGAGATAAATTTGATAGTCAGGATTTCATAAGGGACTGTTTTTAGATGTTCTGCTAAAAGCAGATCATTAGAGAATTCACATTACAATAAGTGCCCAATTTCTTTCTGAAGTGGACCTGGTTTTAGGAAGAACGATACTTAATTATTCTCCATTCCGCGTTGGAAGACCAATAAGCTGGGCGGCAATTACTTTCTCGGGTCGGCTTAATTTCCAACGGACAATAAGATGGATATTAACCCGCTCAAGCTAAAAATTTTAGCCCTACCGCTCAAGACCGGCAACAGCTTTTTCTTGGTCGATTTTTTCGTGCAGCCACATGGACATGAGCTGGGTGCAAGAAAGTCCTTTTCGGCGGGCGATGCGCTTCGCCATGGAAAGATCAAACGGGTCCATACGGAGGGAGACCGGCTGCCGGGTGGGGCGGTAGGCTTTGAAAATTACTGATTGTTCAAGAACCTGGGCACTTTCTTCCGGTTTTTCTTGGGCTATGGAGGCATCCCAGGAGCGGGCTTCTTTTTGCAGTCTCTTCCGTATTTTTTCTGGCAGTTTGTTCATTTTTTAAGCCTCCTAAAATAGGCTCGTTGCGTTGAAGGCGTCATGGGAAAGGCAGTCACGCATCGCCAAACCCCAAATTCAGGATAAGGAGCAATGATAGCTTCCACACACAAGCCGGATGCATCAGTACCCCAAAGTCTGTATCGATATTCACTCATCCGGCCTATTTTCTTTTTGCTTCTAAGCGCGAGGGTCGGGTAAGGACCCTCGCCATAATATAATTCTTCAACCTGCTCCGGCTTAAGCCCATGTTTTGCGATGTGTTCTATATTATAATCATCCCAATCAGGTTCAAGGTCCGGATCTGGCGTGATCATAGTGCTATCATAATGTAATTTTTTGCATACGTCAAGATAGGATCGGGAATTAGAGCGGCCTGAGTAATTTGATCAAGGGATTGAATATCCAGGAGGGGGAAAACGATGGCAAAGGCATCGCGCCCCAGATTCTCCTTGGCATGGTCCTTCATGGCCCTGGAAAAAGCCTCTTCAATGGCCAGGGATAATGGGTGGCTTTCATGGACCACGGCCGCCCCCAGGCTGGCCGTAGGGCCTTCAAACTCGATCCCATCCCTATTGTGGGCCTCGCCCATCAGCAAAAAATTTTTATCTTCGCTGCCCCTACTTACTTCCCCCCATCCTTTTCCTGCCCGGATTTTTCCGTCTGCGAGTGAACACCCCTGAAAGAGGGAGCGGATTTTTCGCATCACCGGCAGGAGATCCGTCACAGGAACAAAGGCCAGAAGATCATCTCCGCCGGCGTAGATCAGCTTGCCGCAATGCATCTCCTCCACCACAGGGCGAGTCATTTCCAGAGCGAAATTCTTCAGGGCGGAGCTCAAAGCCATGTGACTGGCCGGCCCCAGAGGGCGTGTGGGGCCGGTAGAATTCGAACTGTTCAAGGGTTGACTCAGCTTCAGTTGCGGGTGGAACATCCATTCATATAAAGGGGCGAAGTGGCCAGCAACCCAGTTCCCCATTTTGTCCCCATCCATGGCCAAAACGGCATAATAGCGGGAAGGTGAAATATTCTTTTCTTTGGCGGCATTTCGCAACTCTTTGAGTGCATTCACAGCTTTCCCACGCGATTTTTCATCCAGGTCCATGATTCTAAATTCTCTTTTGATTTTGTCCGCGTCGAAGGACTCCTCGAAAAGCCAGTCCCCGTCGATGCGCAGGAATGATCCAACTATCTCCTTATCTTTTCCTTCAAATTCATCCTTCAGCGCTTCCAGCGCGGGGACAGGTGAAGAAGGATAAAATATCCTGTGCTTATCTAAAAATTTCCTTACGCTTTCCACATAATTTTTGAGCAGTCCTTCTCCCCGAAATTCTTTGATTACCTCCCGTTTGAAGGGGGCCGTGGCGATCGAGGCGGTGGAAGGGAAGAGGTGGCGGTCGAAATTTAAGACCTTTTTCTCTTCAAAATATGCCTCAAGCGCCAGGCGCTTTGTGAGGCAAACGCTGCAGAGGCGCTCCCCTCGCCGAATCCGGCCCTTGAATTTTTGAATATCATCTTTTTCTTTCCCCTCTATCCGGCTCAATTCTTCCCAGAACTTCCGCAGCAGAGGATAATCGCCTGCGTTTTGAAGGGAAGGCCATTTCTCCCGAACCCAATCGCGAAGCTCAGGATATCCCGGGTGAAGCGCCTCCCGAAGGCCGCACAGGGTACACTTTTCCCCCGGTTCTTCTTTCTGCTCGAAATCGCGCAAATTCTTTCTCGCCGTGAGCGCGCGGGAAGCAAGGGGGGAGAGAAGGGGATACATCATCCCGTAGTTCTTTTCTGCGCACCGTTCAATTATTTTTTTGAACTCCTGAAACTTCCTCCTGGCTGGAGCTTCATCATCCGGGGGTAAAACCTCTTGGTAGGCTTGTAGGATCTCGGTGGGATCCCCCCACGGGCAGGAGGCCCAGAAAAATCCCAGCTTAGGAAGAAGGTCATCGATCTGACGCCCCCAGATCTTTTCCCATTCCTCCCCCATTTTAAATCCCAGCTCCCACGATACAGCCTTCTCAGCTTCCGCTTTCACTCTGCCGGCTATTTCCTTCCATTTGCCGATCATGGCTTCCTTTGCGTTGGCCGCGAGGACCTGGACTTTTGCTTTGGGCACGATCGCCGTAAACATATTCGGCAAATTGGCAATTTGCAGGGCCGGAACAGTAGGAGAAGGTACGGGAATTCCTTTTTCCCAGAGCCAGCGATCCACGAGGGGCTGGCCTTTCAGGCTGGGATACACCAGGCAATCCGGACCGCATTCTTCGGCGAAGACTCTAATCGCTTCCCACATAAGGAAGGAGAGCATAAAGCTCCCCATCCAGAAATCCTGCGTCCTCCTGGCGCTGGATACGAACTCCTGCGCCGAGCCAACCGTAAAGATGATGATAGCTGGATCAGGTAAGGCGCCTGCGAAAGCCGCCGCAATCGAGGAATGGTCCCAGATGGAGTGGGACGGAATACGGGGATCGGCCGGGAGCAAGTCCCAATAGGGTCCCAAAGGAGCCGCAATTTTGGTTTCTTTTTCCTGTACGCGAATCTTATCCGCAAAAAGCCGCCAAAGGCTCAGGAAAAGACGCTTCGGTAGGCAATCCATTCCCGCTTTCTGACTTCCTTCAACCTCCTGACGGATCTTCTGCACGGCCTCCAGCAAAATTCCCTTTATTTTATCTGTTTCAAGAGCGCCGATTTTAATCGGTAGGCGATACTTTTCTCCCGAAAGAGGATGAATCAATAATGGTTCTTGGCCGAAAACACCTTTTTGATTCGCAGGGAGAAAGGGCGGTATATCCAAACCGCAGGCGATTTCGTGCGCTTCTTGGGCCTCGCTCGATATCTCCCTCGAGGTAACTCCGAAAGCCCGGTCAATCAATTCCCTCCCCCTGGTTTCTGCCCCATCGGGAAATAAGGCGATATCTGGTGGATCTAAGAGATAAGCTTCGATCTTTTTGTCCCAAAGGCAGCCGGATGTATTCATAGCTTGATCTCCCAGGAATTAGGCGCCACTTCATTTTTCAAAAAATCATCGATCGCTGAAAAAGTCGGCTGGGGCACGCGGGCGAATCCTCCTTTTTGGGGAGATACTATTATGCTTTCCCCATTCTCCAGAATGTTGCTCCGCAAGAAAATAAACATGAGAGCGTATCGCTTTTCTTTAATTTTGATAACTTTGATGAAAAGAGGCGAGGCCCGGCGCTCATGTTTCTCCCCGCTGACCATGGCCGTTGAGAGTTGACGGGCTTGCCTCATCCAGCCTTTTACCTTATCCCTTATTTCCTTATCAGCTGGGTACTTTTCGAGCAAAGCGTTTATGATTTCTGGTTCCCGGTTGAATTTTGCAATGCGCTTCGCTTCGTCGTCAGGGTTGGGGTCTTTCTTTTTTTGAAGTTCAATTTTGATGAACTGCGTCATTTTTTCCCGTTGCACGGAAGTATAATAGAATTGGATTGGCAGGCCGAAGCTCGCCCGCTCGACACAGGTTGGAGAGCAAGAAGGATTTTGAAGGTATGCCTTGACTTGTGTATAGTCCGGTGGCCTTTTCCGCCGGAAGTTCATCAACATCTCACCTGCCTTATTCAGAGATTTTTGCCAATGATCAAAAGTATTCTTCCATACATAGATCAGGCTTTTCTTATCCAGGGTCGTATGTTTAGCTGGGGCGGTACCGCCGATTGCGTTCTGAAAGATCCATTCTTTGGCAACTGAAAGGTTGGTTTTAATGAAGTCTGGAAGATCCCTTATCCCTCCTTTGAATTCGAATTGCAGCCCGCCCTGTTTCCATGGATCGGCCTTTACCGCCCGCAAGGAACCGAATCCTCGGCGGCTTCGGCTGCCGATACCCCCCAGCCATAAGAAAAGCCAGAACGACGCCAAAATACTTTTTTTATGCTCGTCCTTCAAAAATGGGCTGAAGGAGAATTGAATTTGAAAGTTTGAATCTGATTCGCTATCTTGGCTCGGTTCGATGTATGCTCTTTGCCTCCACTGACCTTTTACGCTTGCATCCAGGGAGAACCCTAAATATTGGAGGCCCTGGAAGGATGAAAAGCTTTCTTTCACATATCGCACCGGGGTGATTTTGCCTGGCTTGAGGCGGAGGCGAAATTTAGCACCTTGGTCAATGCCTCCGAACAGGAATTTTTCCTCCCCGGTTAAGGACTCCTCGGCTGCCCTGTACCACCAGCGCATCAGGTTTTTGAAGGTCGGCGCCCGCAATTCGGCATCTGATTGATCGGCCCCCGCCAAAAACAATGGGGTCGCAACTTCTAAAGTGCAGCTCCAGGTTTCCATAAGAACAATCCCCCCAGTGAACCGGAATAGCTTGGCCAAATCTAATAAATTAACTACCGGATTATATTAAATCGTGCAAAAAAGATGGGATTAAAATTTTTTGGAACGGAACAATTCTATGACCCACTGGGTTCTTGTAAACAAAGGGATATTTTCTGACTAAAATCGAAGCACTTCCCTTTTCAAAAACTTAACAACTCGTCGTGAAAGTGAGAATTTCTTTCCGAAATTGCTTTACAAATTCCCATGACGGCGCATTAAATTAACCAGCCTCTTTTCTAAAAAAAGCGACCTGATAATGTAGAAAGTCGTAAACCCTAAGAAATTGCGCCACCTCTACTCAACTTTCCGTATGTTTCGTGAAGTGCTTGCTTGTGCGGCCAGGTTCCACTGCCAGGCCCACCTAAAAAGTCTTCGAACAAATAAGCTGACAGGATATCTTCTGGTGGTACACTTTTCAGAAGAATCTGTGCCGCTTGCAAAACATCTTGGGAATAAGGCTTCATGCTGCCGGATGTTTTCGAAAGGACAAAATAATGGGGCTGCTGTCTTTCGATCTGAAATTTTTCTTCTGATGTTTTTGCCGAAGAGGAAGGTAAAATGGGAAAAAAGATGAGGGGTAAAGCCAGGACAATCGCAATTTTCCAAAGACAAGTCATAGCAGAATTCTTAAGGACCACAGGGGCTTTTACTCGAGGAAAATCCACTCATTCCCGGATTGTGGGGACATCTTAGCCAGCATGATCAATCATGTCAACAAGATTTTTTTAAAAAAATATTCTGGGGTTGAGAGCATCTTCAGAACCTTCAAGATAATCAGCTTGAAGGCGGCAAATTTTTGTATTAGAATCCGTTTGGTCATTATTCCGGACCGCCTCAGTATGCAAACCTATCAATTGGCTTGGTTTTAAGGGTGCACAAGATAAACCTCCCTTGAAAAAACACAATGCCATCGAACATTGAAATAAAAGCTTTTTTGCCAGACCCATACCGAGTCAGGCAGATAGCTGAGCAGATTGGGGAGGATGAGGGGGCTATCCTTCAAGAAGATACCTTTTTCACCTCCTCAAAAGGCCGGCTCAAACTGCGTCGCCTCTCCCCTACGCACGGGGAATTGATATTTTACGAAAGGCCTGATGCGCCGGGCCCAAAACAATCGCATTATGTTATATCTACCACCGGTGATCCTGATGGACTCCGGCAACTTCTGTCTGAGGCCCTCGGAATTGAAGGAGTAGTTAGGAAGAAACGGCATCTTTTCCTGTTTGGGAAGACGCGAATTCACCTCGACGAGGTTGAGGGGCTTGGCAATTATCTTGAGTTGGAAGTCATCCTCCAAGAAGGACAGCGAGCGGAAGACGGCATGGCAATCGCGACCGCGCTAATGGAGAAGCTCGGAGTGAAGAATGAGGATTTGATCGCCGGGGCATACATAGATTTGATCAAAAAACGCTCATAACCGAGGCTCTGGCAAAAGTCCTAAACACCGTCATTCCCGCCCCCGCTTTCGCGAGAGTAAACTTCAGCGGGAATCCAGGGCAGCCTGAAAAATCTGGATTCCGGGTCGCGCTTCGCCCTGTACACCATGCGGTGCAGGGCTTCGCTTGCCCGGAATGACGATTGAGCTCCAGATTTTTAGATTTGCAAGAACCTCAACTGAAACGACAAAGGAACGAGGCGGGAAAAATATGGGCTGTGATTTTCTATGGTAAATTGATCGGGATAGGATATTAATCCAAGTCAATCTCATAAGTTAAGAAGGATGCGAAGG
>JASEHN010000130.1 GCA_030018715.1 Thermodesulfobacteriota bacterium
TTTGAGAAAGAGGGGAAAGAAGAAATACTTTATTACGATTGCCTGACCCCAAAGTACCAAAGTCATGACCCCAAAGTTTTCACCATGGCCTTTGCCCAGATGGTGATGGTGGTGCCAATGTCGATCACGTCGGTTCACATGAAGGTCCACCAGCACCCCCTGACCGCGGTGTCCCTGGTGATCTCCGCCCACACCTTCGGTATGTACGCCTTTTCCATCATATCCGGGAGGATGGCCGACCGGTGGGGGCGGGGACCGGTTATAATCCTGGGCTCAACTGTGCTGATCCTTTCCTGCTTGATGGCTGCGCCTTCCGTCAATCTCCTGCCGCTAGCAGTTGCCCTCTTCCTCCTGGGGCTGGGCTGGAACTTCGCTTACGTGGCCGGCTCCGCACTGCTCGCAGACCAACTCTCGCCCGAGGAAAGGGCCAAAACCCAGGGATTCAACGACCTGCTTTTGAACCTATCCTCGGGAGCCAGCCAGATCGGGAGCGGGGTGTTGTATGCCGTTGGCGGCTATGGGCTCATGAGCGCAGCTGCCGCGGCGATGGCGATGGTGCCGCTGGGTTTGGCGCTATGGTGGCAGGTAGGGGCGAGAGCGCCATTTCAAAAATAAGCAAGGGGTCAAGTCTACGTTTGAGGCTTGGGAGGAATGTTGATAGGGTGAGCACATGTCCAGAGCCTTGCGCATAGAATATCCTGATGCATGGTATCATGCGATGAACCGGGGGCGGCGTGGGGGTGGATTGGTTCGGAGCCTTGGAAAGTGGTCATGGGAGGAATAGACCTCTTCGGCGATCGCCTATATAAAAAGAGGACCTTAATCCAGTGGAAGTTTCTGCGATGAACGGTAGTATAGAATTGCAAAAAGGGCGGAGGCGCAAAGGTGAATGGCCAGGAAGGTGAGAAGGACATAGAAGTAACTTCCGCTATGGTCAAAAATCCAGCCGGCATAGATGGGGGAAAGGAAGGTTGCCAAGCCGGTGCCGATTCCCATAAATCCCCTCAAGGTGGCATAGCTGTGGCGCCCAAAAAAATCTCCAATCAAAGCCCAATTCAGAGGTACGGTGCCCATAGTAATGGCCAGTCCGATGGGCAGGGCATAAAGAGCCCCCGTGGATTGACTCACCATTAAGGCCAGCATTCCAAATGCCAAGGGAATGATACCAAGACTGCATATAATGGATTTGTTCCATCGATCCCCCACCCAGCCACTCACCAGCGTGGTGATGATGGCACTGAAGGCAAAGAGACTCACCAAGTAAGAGCTTGCTGCTTCGCTCATCCCCTTCCAAACCATAATAGGTACGAAATGAATGATTAAGGCGACGGTTACAAGAACCCGGAGGGTGATGCCGGAAAATAGTAACCAGTAATTCAAGGTTTTCAAGGCTTGGCGAACCGTAAAATTGAGCTCCGCACTTTCCTCCCGCTCCGGTTGGGGAACGTTGCCCGGTCTTTTTCTGGCAGACCGTCCATCCGGGGAAAGACCAAGAACCTCAGGGGCCCGGTGGAGGGGGATAGCCGCTGGGACGACTACGACCAGAATGATCAGCCCGGCAAGGACAGCTCCTGTGCGCCAACCCAAGTTCAAAATCCAATAGGAGAGCAAGGGGGCCATGATCATTCCGCCAATATTGGTGGCGGCTCCGGTTAGGGAAAACCCCAGCCCCCGATGCCGGATGAACCAGTTATTTACCACCGCATAAACAGGGTGAAAAAAGCCGGCATTAAATCCCAAAGAGATGACAAAGACATAGACAAAGAAGAAAGAGATGAAGCTTTCCACCATGGAAAGCAGAATGAGCCCGATTCCAGATAAAGCCGCCCCGACCATAATCACCACCCGCGGTCCAAAACGGTCAATCAAATAACCGACCAGGGGAGCTTCGACTCCCCCTTCCAGGCGGGCGGCACCATATAAAAGAGAGATGGCCGCGCTGCTCACCGCCAGATCCCGTTTCAAGGGCAGAAAAAAAACTGTAAAGGCGTGGGAAAGGATGCCCGCACCCGCGGCCAGGATCAAAGAGCAAAGAAGAATAATCCACCAGCCATAGAATATCCGCGGGAAGATCCGTATAAAAAAAGAATTCACCTGTGCTTGTTTTTGCACCATAGATAAATTCATCATAAAAGGGTGGCCGCAGGAATGCAACCAACTTAAGGCTAAGAACGAAAAAAGTGGAGCACAAAGACCTATTCGAGGAAAACTGGAAAATTTTTCAACATATCCAATCTTTAACGGAGGAGGAGAAGAAGGAAATTGAAGAAATCCGCAAGCGCCATGAAAAGGTGTTTTGCCGGCGGTGCGATTACTGTCAGCCTTGTTCAGAAGAGATCCCCATTCAGATGGTTTTAGGCATCCGCTCTATGGTAAAGCGGATGGGGGAAGGAATTTTGCTCAAAGGTCGGCATCGGGAAGCCATAGAGAAAGGAAGGAAGTGCAGTGCTTCTGAGATGTGTAAGGAGCGTTGCCCGTACCAACTTCCCATCCCCGACCTGATTGAAGAGAATCTGCGCTGGGTGGATGAAAAAATAAAATCCTCCGGCTCTCGGTCCGGCTGAGGTTTCCCAGGCTCAACGAAGTTTCCATTTTTGAAATATTTTGAAATGTTCGGTTTCAAATGCGCTTGACAACCTTATTTTTTTTCTGATATTTCTGATATTCACGAACGCCGAGGTACCCCGCCGAGGTACCGGACACCTTAGCGCCGAGGTACCGGACACCTTAGAAGGTGGAAGGCCCTGTTATTATTGAATGTGGTTAGCAATTCTTATTAGGTGGAAGGGCGGGGGTTGGGAAGCTATGACCTTATATGGTGAGAGAGATGGTTTGGTTCGACCTGTCCTGCAGATCGCCATGCCCCGTCCTCTGCGCATCTATGCCCCCGGGGGGACGATGCATGTGGTGGCTCGATGCAACAATCGCGAGTTCTACTTCGCCGCACCGGAGGATTTTGAGATTTTACTGGATCATCTGGGGGAGATGGGTAGCGCCTACGGGGTCAGACTGTTTGCGTATACGCTGATGTCCAACATATTCACCTGCTCCTCCAATCTCCTGCTGCGGATGTACTTGGTCGCCCGCTTCGGTGGTTCATGACTCAGACTGCCAAGACCTTTCACCGGCTCCGAAACCGCTGCGGCCACTTTTGGGAAAGGCGATTTCGGGCCTGCCTGGTTGAAGATGACTTATATGCCCTGGCGGCGCTCAGGTATATGGATCGGAATCCGGTGAGAGCCGGCATCGTTGATGATCCTGCGACCTATGCCTGGTCGAGTTGCGCGAGCTATGCCCTGGGGTCAGCAAATCGTCTCATCCAGTTCCATCCAAGCTACCTGGGATTAAGCACTTACGCCAGAGTGCGGCAGAGACATTATCGCGCAATTCTTGCCTCCAGCTCCGATCCGCATCTTGATGATCGGGATTCTCGGTGGACGAGCCAGCGTGCCGTCGGCAGCCCCGAGTTCTTAAAATGTCATCATCCATCAGGCAGGAGACAAGGAATCATTCCTCTACCTGAACACATTCGAAAGGTTGGAAAATAAAAGGTGTCCGGTACCGCCTCTCCCGCCTTAACCGGGAGGGGAAAATACCGGGCTATTATCTTGGTCCTTTTGGGATTAGTGGGCTACGGGAATTCTATTGACTCGCCTCGGGTTTATTCTCAGCACAACCTTTCTGATCATCTACCAGGCATGGATATTGGAGGCGCGGCAGTGGCTGCGCAATATCATTTTAGGAGCTTTTTTTAGTACGGCGGTCTATTTTATTTTCGTAAGGCTGCTGAATATATTGTTGCCGGCAGGCATTCTGGGATAAGCTCGATTATCTTTACCGCAGGCAGGAAAGACCCTTTCTACTCTCTCCTCCCTTGGGACTACGGAAATGGAGCCAGAAGAATGTAAAGCAAGGAAAGCGAGGTTTATCCATGAAAGTTCCCTTTAGTGGAATTCGGGTTCTTGAGTTGGGGCATGCCGTAATGGGACCAACCTGCGGCCTGGTGCTGGCCGATATGGGGGCCGAAGTGATCAAAATTGAAAAGGCTCCCGGAGGGGACGATACCCGTCGACTCCTGGGGTTCGGGCAGGGTTTTTTCCCTTTCTACAACCGCAACAAGAAAAGTCTGGTTCTAGATCTGAAGGCTTCCAAGGGGCTTGAGGTTCTGAAAAAACTTGTGCTTTCATCGGACATCTTTATTGAAAACTTTGGGCCGGGAACCGTGGATCGCTTAGGATTGGGCTATGAGGAATTGTCCAAGCTTAATCCGCGGCTGATCTATTGTTCGCTGAAAGGCTTCATGAAAGGGCCCTATGAGAACCGGCCAGCCTTGGATGAAGTAGTTCAGATGATGGGCGGCCTGGCTTACATGACCGGGCCTCCGGGCCAGCCTATGCGGGCAGGCGCTTCTGTTGTGGATATAATGGGAGGAAGTTACGGGGTCATCGGCATTCTCACCGCTCTCTACGAAAGGGAGAAAACAGGACAAGGCCAGTTCATAATTGCTTCCCTATATGAATCGACTGCTTTCCTCATGGGGCAGTTTATGGCCTATTCCGCGATTTCCGGGAAACCGGTTCCTCCGATGCCCAAACGGCTAAGTGCCTGGGCCATTTATGACATCTTTAAAATCAAGGGGGGGAAGATATTTTCATCGCCATTACCAGCGACAAGCAGTGGAAGAGCTTTTGCCAGGTCTTCGGCCGCCCGGACTTAGGAACAGATAAAAGGCTTCAATCCAACAACGCACGGATTGGGGAGCGATCCTGGCTGATTCTCGAACTGGGAAAAATATTCCAAGAAAAAACCAAGGAGGAGATCATCGAGCGGTGTGAGCAGGCGGGGATTCCCTTTGCTCCCATTGCCAGGCCGGAAGATCTCTTCCAAGACCCCCAATTGAATCAAGGAGGGAGTTTGGTGGAAATTTCGCTTGGCGAAAAGGGTCAAACCAAACTTCCTCGCATCCCCGTTCGAGTGGGCTCTTATGATTTTGGCTTGCGCTTCCAGCCCCCAAGGATGGGAGAAGGGACAGAGGACCTCTTAAAATCCATCCATATCCCTGCTGAGGAAATCGAAGAGTTGAAAAAAGAAGGGGTACTTGTCTTCTGATCCAGGTTTGGCGCGGGGAATCCATGAATTTTATGGGGATGTCCGAATCTGTGCGGGGGGCGGCCCGTAAGGGCCGTCCCTACCGCAACTGAAAATAGGCAACGTGAGGTTGTAGGGGCGGGCGGGAAACGGTTTGCGCTTACTGGTATAGATTGTCTGGATTTCAAGTCGAGAGTATGGGATTTAGATGGCCGAGATAGGAAGGGGGTTAAGGGTCTGCACCTCGGCTGCTGCCAAGGCCGTCCCAAAGATTGAGAAGCAAGTATGAGAGGTGCAGGAATGCAGGTCCTCTTCAACAAAATGCTCCATGCCGCAAAGCCACCTTATGAGGGTCAAATTCAATGTTGAAGGTCACTGTTTCAGGAATCCTGGCGATTGCCATCATTTTTCCAGGCTTAATGTTCGCATCGCCAGAAGAGGAAATCAAAGAAGCTGTCAGTCATTGTAAAGAACTTGCCCGTAAGAATCTGGATCAATCCGCAGGGACGGATCAAGATGAGCTGCTTCGTTAATTATTTTTTGGCCTTTTCTGTACTGAGCCGGAAATAAGCTCAAGGCTGGATGCAACTGAGAGAAATAGAATTCAGAATATCGCCAAACGGTTTCAAAGGAGGATGGGGACGCCCTTAGTTGCGGCCTGGCAAGGCTGCATGGTTTTATAGGTGGGAAGCCTATCCAGGTAACCGTTAGCCACGGGCCTGGAATCGAGCCTTGCAGGTACAGTGGTAATCCCGCTTGTCAGCGGGACTTGATGCGTAGGCACGAGAGGAGGCGAGGTGCAATGGTAATCCCGCCAGAGGCGGGACTGACCGTGAAGGTGTTGAGCCCCGAAAAGTCCGTGTTTGGGATGGGCCGATGGTACTTAAGGGACCAGCAGGCAACAGGGCCTTGTGCATGATGGCAAGTGCAAGGAACCGCCCCGGGGTCTTAGGCCGCGTCGAGCCTCACATGGAGACTATGTGGCAACCAGGGAGATCCGGCAGTCGGCGTAGGAAAGAGAGACGCACCTTCCGACAAGTGTAAGAAGCGAGGAGGAGGGCAGAGACAGCCGGAAGTCGGAGGCATCCATAAGAGCGATGAAGCCTGGTAACGCGGGTGGAGCAAAGGGGTGCCGGTTTGGGAGAACGGGTAGGGGAAACATGGCCCGACACAGTGCGGATTGAGACCATGACCACAAGACTTGCTCGTTTCACACAGAGGGCGCGAGAGCTTCGGCGGGAGCGATTTACCTCGTTGATGGGGTTGCTCTTCGATCTGGAGGGGTTGCGTGCCAGCTTTGAGCGCCAGGATGGAAGGAAGGCGCCCGGGGTGGATGGGATAAGAAAGGAGGATTATGCGGAGGGGTTAGGGGAGCGGCTGGCTGAATTGAGCGGTCGGTTACGCCGTCTGAGCTATCGGCCTAAGCCGGTGCGGCGGGTGTACATTCCCAAAGGGGATGGCCGATATCGCCCGTTGGGGATTCCCAGCTTCGAGGACCGGATCGTGCAGGACAGGCTTAGCCTAATCTTGCAGGCGATCTGGGAACCGGAGTTTTGTGAGTGCTCGTATGGTTTCCGTCCAGGACGGAGCGCGCATGATGCGTTACGGCGGATAGCGGAGATCATTACCAAGGAGCATACTCAATGGGTGGGGGAAGCGGACGTCAAGGGGTTTTTCGACCATGTCAGTCATGGCCATTTGATACGCTTCCTGGAGCACCGCATAGCCGACCCAAGGTTTCTGCGCATCCTTCGGCGGTTCCTCAAGGCAGGGGTAATGGAGGACGGGGTGGTGAGTGCGAGGGAGGAAGGGACGCCCCAAGGTGGCCTGGTTTCTCCCGTACTGGCCAACATTTACCTCCATTATGTTTTAGACCTCTGGTTCGAGAGGCGCTTTGGGAAGTCATGCCGAGGTAAAGCGTATTTAGTGCGCTTTGCGGATGATTTTCTTGCGTGCTTTGAGGACAAGGAGGACGCCCGGCGATTCCTGCCCGAGTTAACAGAACGGCTGGCGGCGTTTGACTTAGAGGTAGAGCCTCGGAAAACGTCAGTATTGCGTTTTGGGAGTGAGGCCGAGCGGGAGTGCTGGAGGGATGGGTTGCGGCGACCCGCCACCTTTTCCTTCCTTGGCTTCACGCACTTTGTCAGCCGTAGCCGTCGAAGACACTTCGTGGTGGGCCGCAAGACGGAGGGGAAGCGGTTCTGCAAGAAGCTGAAATTGCTGAACCAACGTCTGCGGGCCTTGAGAGTCGAAGGAGGCAGAGCCATGATGGCGCATGTGGAGAGTCATCTCCGGGGCCATATTCAATACTACGGGGTCAGCGGTAATACGCGAAGCTTGCGGAATTACTTTTTCCGGGCCTGTAGGCTCCTTTGTAAATGGCTCAACCGTCGCAGTCAACGCCGTTCTATCACGTGGGCGCGGTTCTGGCCGATTATTTCTGGCCGGATGCCCTATCCTCGCATTGTTCACAATCTTTATCCCCATCCTCAGTGGATGACTCAAACTGGGAGCCGGATGGTGTAACGCACCACGTCCGGTTCTGCGAGGGGCCGG
>JASEHN010000131.1 GCA_030018715.1 Thermodesulfobacteriota bacterium
GCTAAATCCTTGGCCTTCCCATTCTGGACGTAATAAACGAAAACGCTTAATTTCGTCCCTTCGGCAGGAACTTTGTCAAGCTCCTTGAGCCATCTCTCTACTTTTTCAAAGACACCGGGGATGGAACTCACCGCCAGAAGAGAGTTAATCCGCTGGATAGGCGTAAAGGTAATTCCCACTCCCCTGCCGGACTTCAGGTTGATCTCAAAGGAAGAAAAAATCCGCTCCATTTCTTTGGCAATCTCGTTTACGTCGGCGTTGAGAATGGGGTAAATTCTCACCCGCACGTCGGCAAAAATGTCCAGGTCAAAGAGTTCGATGATGCTCAGTGATTTTTTTACGTTCGCACCCATATCGCCGATGATCAGGATATTATGGGGAGGATGTTCCACGATGTCCGCGCCATCGGAGAGGAAGGGTTTGATCATTTTGGAAACTTCGCTCACCGGAATGAATTTCAGGGGGATGATTTGGATGGTATATCTTTCATCTATCAAAGTCTTCGCTGGTTCGGCTGAAGTCGATGGGGCCGTAAATGTCTTTTTAGCATCCCCGAAAGGAACGATCTCATAGATGTGCTCTTTTTGCACGGCAGTGGCGCCGTTCAATTTCAGTATCGATTGAAAAATGGGAAAAATTTCTTCGGTGGTGATTTGTCCCGAGGTGTGGATATTGACCACCCCCTTTACTTTCGGATCAATGATGTAATTTATTTTCATCATCTCAGCCATGACCCGGATTACTTCGTACAGGTCGGCATTGTCGAAATTTAAGACGAATCTTGAACCCTTAACAGGCTCCGCAGGCCTTTTCGCCAGCGGCATGGAAGGCGTCGGGGCGGAAGATGGTATCTGCATGCGGCCCTCAACCCGGGAAAGAGGAGTCCGGGATTCCGCCGGCCTGTCCTCCCGGGAAGTCTCTGCCCTTTCTCCGGAAATGATTCTTTCTTTCGCGGGTGGTTCGGCGGCTATTTTTGCGGGTGCTTTAGCCGAGGGTTTAGGCAAAGTTTCTCTATCCGGCTCGTCCTTCAATTGTCCCTTGGCAGTCGCACAACTAAGAGCTCCGACCATCAACGACAGAATAAAAAAGCCCATCCATAAACATCTAAGCATTTTCATCCTGAGAAGACTCCTTTCTTTTTGCAGTTAATTTCCCCCACCTCCCGGGGAGGCACCGGGCATTAAAGGCCCCGGCCTTGCGGGTCTCACTCCCCGCATGACGCTTGGATCGGGAGGTGGAACCGGACTGGCCGGGATGGGCATAACAGGTTCTACCCTTTGCTGTTCTCTGGGGAGTTCTTTGGGAACCGGTAAAACTGCCGGAGGAATTGTCCGGGGCACTGCGGGTGCCGGCCCTGTCAAAGCGGTTGGCGCAGGCCCCGGCAGGGCGCTGGTAATTTCGGCTGGTTTCACAGGGGTTTTCACCTCTGCTCTTCTTTTGGGAGCCTTCGGGTCGTAAAGCAAGACTTCATAGGTATCTCCCGGAGCCTCAAAAGTAACCCGGTCCGGCATTATTCTGGTCAATTTATAATCCCCTACCTGATCGCCGATTTTAAGGGTCTTGGTCGCCCTCTCTCCTTTAGGCAGTGGCCTACCCGGATTGACGATGGAGGCAGTCTGGACATCGTCTGCAATCATCACCCCGGACAATTGGATTGGCGGGCGGGAAGGCGGCTTGGGTTGTTCCTGCGCAAGGATGGGAAACTCCTTTCGGTCAGGGTTAAAAATATTTTTTTCGGAAATTACCCCCAGGGAATCACCGGCAGATTTTCCCTTGGCGCTCCCTGTCGCCGGAAGAACCTCGGCTTTCGCCCCTGTTTTCCCTACTGCCTCCTTCCTGGAGGTCATCGCCTGAGGCTGCCACCAGGTTTCATAATTCTTAAAAGCAAGCAGGAGGACGGCTAAAAAAAGCAAGAAACTAAGGACTCCATAGCGCGATGACATAATCCCTCCTTATTTTTCCTTATTTTTCCTTATCTTTCTCCCTGATCTTGTTCCCTTTCATGAATCCCGCAACCACCATGCTCCCCTGAATGGTGTTGGGCATTCTCGGGTTAAAAATGAGGAGGTCCATTTCGGAAATCAAAAATTCTTTTTCCTGGTTTTCCAGATCATGGATAAATTGGCTTAAGTTCATCATGCTGTTAATCGGGTTGAAGTCGATTTGCAGGGAAATCTTCCGGTAAACGCCCGTTTCCTTTGGCTCGAGGTTGCGGAAGCTTCTAAGGCTAAGGAAATTTTTTTCGGCCAGCCGTTTCACCATGTCCTGCAGGTTGGCTGCCCCTAACTGGGGGGTCTCTCCGGGCAAAAGTCTTTTTTGTATATCCCCGGTTTGCTTCAGGGTTCTTTCGAGGGATTCTTCCGCTGCTTTCCGGCCCTGCATTATCTCGGCATATTTCGCCAAAATTTTTTGTTTAAGGACAATCTCTTCGTCGGCCTTTTTTTTCGCATCGAGGAGGGGAATAAGACCATATGTATATGCGAAAATAACCGCTGATATCCCTATTAGCAGCCAAAGAAACTTCTTCTGCCAAAACTTTCCTTCGTCCCCAAACGACCACTTTTTCAAGGAACCGCCCTCCGCCCCTCCAGGTGCATTTTGATCTTAAATCTCTCCTTCTCTTTTTCCCCGCTCGTTCTTCTTTCCCGTTCTTTGGTTACCGGCGCTAAGAATTCCACCTTTTCAAAAAGAGGAGATTTATCAAGCAAGGGGATTAAATCCGAGGCCGAATCGGCAAACCCGCTAATCTCAATTTCTTTTCCCGATAGCTTTAAATTCCAAATCCAGACCGACGCGGGTAAAATCTGGGTCAACTCTTTCAATATTTCAACCTTACTAACTTCGCCGGATCTGATCTTTTCCAGCTCGGATATTTCCTTAGCCACTTCTTCTTTTTGTTTCCGCAATTTTTCAACAGCCTCGACTTCGGGCCTTCTTTTTATAACCTCGGCCCTGAGCGTATCGAGTTCATCCCGGTAGCGGCCATAAACCCCCAATCCTAAGGTAAAGCTTAAAACCACGGTCAAAGTCAGGAAGATCACAAAAAGGGGTTTGCCGATCTGTCTCACCTTTTTTCTCATCTCCACCGGCAGGAGGTTCAGGTCCAGGCTGGTCTCGGTCAGGCCCTTCAGGGAAACGCCTATGGATGCATAAATATGTTCAGGTTTTGTTTCTCTTTTCCGCACCTGGAGGCGGTCCAGGGGAGGAGGAAAAACCTTTTTAATATTAATTGCCGATGACTTGCCAAAGACGGGAAGCGCTTTTTCTACTGTGTCCATGCCATAAATGAATAAACTGGACCTGGCCAGCTGGTCACTTTTTATCCCTGCCCGCTGGAAGGTGTTTAAGATCTTTTCTTCTTTCCTCTCCGGAGACAAGGGCAGGTGGAAACTCTCTTGCCATTCTTTTCCCTGGATGAGGTTCGCTTCATAAAAAGGCTCATGGAGATCGAGCAAAATGGCCAATTCGTTATCTCTTCCCCTTTCGTTGTAAAAGAAAAGGTTTAGTGCGGCCGTTGAAGAAATTTGGACGGATTGGGGCTGGATGCCCATCTTTTTTAACAGGGAAAGATAGAAAAGGACTTCCGCCTTTCTGGTAAAAACCGCAATCACAAACAGATAATCCTTCTCCTCCCGAAGAATCTGGTAATCGAAACAAATCTCTTCCCGATCAAAAGGAATGTATTTGGGCGCTTCATATTCTATGACTTTTCTTAAATTTTCTTTGGTGGCCAGGGGAAGACGGAGGAAGCGGACAATTACCTTTTCCCGGGGGATGGAAATAAAAACTTTTTCTTTGTCGATCTGGTGCTGGGAAATAAAAGTGGTGATCGGGTTTATCCACTGGGTTTGTGGCAACTCTTTCGGGCCTTCGGGCCCCAGCCGATGGATCCGGTAGTCAACCAGGCGGATCTTACCAAAATATCTTCTAAGCAGCGTGAGGATCAGGTGGTCTCTTCTAAAATCGATCCCGATACTGGAACTAAAAATAGCCATCATAGGAACCCTTCAGAAATTCTTTTTGTTCTCTACGGGTTTTTTAAATTAGCCACAGAGGGCACAGAGATCACAGAGTATTAAAACCATGATTAAGAAAAAGTAAAGAATAAGTGTTAAAAGTCTAAAGTGATCCGCCTAAGGCGGACTAAAGTTGAAAAAAGAAATTTCCCATACAATCAGGAAATGAAGGAATCGAGCCATTGGATGATTTTATATCCTTCCTTCTCTTTCGGGTCAATCTTGATGATCACTTTTATGCCGCGAACAGATCCTTCTTCTTTATTTTTCCCCTTGGCTTCGATGGTGTAGTAAGGATTGGCGCTCCGAAACAGGATGAATCTCCCGATTTCTCCGAGAAAGGGGGTGAGTTCCGGCACCCTCTGCAGAAGGTCCCGCTGGTTTTCGAACCCTCTCTCCTCACGAACCTGAATGATCCGTCGGGCCACCTCGCCGGGAATCCCCAGAACGAACCTTAACACTGGCAGGGCGGCGCTGTTGATGTCCACTTGTTCTCCCGGAGCATATACCGAAAAGATGTCTTTCAAGCCGAAGGGATGCCTTTCTTCCTTGTCCTCGCCCTTTTTTTCCTTGGCCCCTTTTTTTCCGTAAAACAGTTCCGGAGTAACCCCGCGGACAAGGAGAAGTTCCTCGATGGAATCGAGGTTGCCATTCTTACAATCATAGGGTTCTTTGAGGGAGCGATAATAGTCGTTTTCGGCTCCGTTTAGGCGGTAAAAATCATCAGGGTCCCGCCAGTCCTGAATCGAATCGACTACGATGTCCCGGATTTCCCCCGTGAGCCCTAAGTTTGTCACGATCTTTTGCAGCAACATTCCTGAGACAAGATTAATATTAACCTTGCCGGCTTCCCCCATGACCTTGACTTCACAGGATCCCTGTTCGAAGGTTATCCTGTACCCTCGGCCGTCTGTCACCCACTCCCTCTTTTCCGCCGGAAGATCTTCTAACTTCAAAGTTCTTCTTTTAAGCATTACCCGGGGATCGTGTTTGTAAATCAGCTCGGCAATCGCCCGTTCCACTCCCCCTCCGGCCATGGCGTAGAGCTGTAATTCCTCCTGAAAATTCCTGGCAATATTGACTTCGGTGCGCATGGCGTAACTGAATTCAAAGACAATCACGGAAAGGATGGCCATCACCCAGAGTACCATGATCAGAGCCACGCCCTTTGCATTTAAATTCCGCAATCCGTATTTAAATAGTTCACAGTTCACGGTTCACCGTTCACAGTAAAAAAATAAAAACTTGAAATCCACCCTCCGCAATTATTTCTCTCCGAACTCCGAACTACTAACTCCGAACTATTCTTTAATCAAACCGGGGGCCTCTGGGGAATCATCCTCCTTATGGGGATCGTTCTTATTTCTTCGTAACGATTAGCGGGAAGGGATGTCATTATGGGGATGGAAATTCCTTCCTTCGGCCCCATCCCTTCCTTCTGGTTAAAAGTTACCCGTATGGCTTTGGGCAGTTCTTTTTCTTCCTTGGCATTCCATTCCCCGACCCATTCAGCAGTTAGGTTTTTCTGTGGATCTTCCTCCCGGTAATATTCAAAGCGCACATCGGAAAGATTTTCAATCAGGGTAACTTCCGTTTCTTCTCTGGGGTTTGCTTCCATAAAATCTTTATTTAGAACCTTTTGCTCATAAAGAACCAAAGTCCCTTTTTCCTTCCCGTTCTTTTTAAAATCATAGATGACATAAACAAACCCTTCCGGCTGCCTGGCCTTGAGCGGTAGGGCGGAAACAAATTTCAAAGAACCGGCCCTTCCCTCAAAAGCCAGATAATCTCCTTCCGCCTTGCTCGCCTTGATTTTATATGGCACGATGGATTTGATCTGGCGGGAGATTAACTGGGAAGCAATGCGTATTTTCTGATACTCCCCTTGCAGGGTTTCCCCTTTGGCCCAGGCAGAAAGCCCCAGCCGGAGAACTCCTAAAATCATCAGCATGATAAACCCGAGGATGGTCATGGTTACCAGGACCTCCACCAGGGTAAATCCGGATGGTTTTCCTTTCCAGGAGGAAGCTTCAGGTCTTTGCTGCATGATCTTGCGCTTTGACCGCCTTTAACGTTTCAATGACTGTGGACCTTTCTTTGAGGCCGGACTTCCATAGGATTATTACCTTAACCTGATACAAATCTACGGGAGGCTGGAAATCCGTGGTTTCTTCCACGGGAAGAACTTGCACTTTCTTCACTTCCACCTGCCAGCGAAAAATATTATCAAACTCCCCTTTTTCTTGCCCCTCTTCTAACTTTTTGGCCAGGGCAATATCTTCCATTTTCAGCCGGGCATATCCAACGGCCTGGGTATATTCTTCGGATGTTCTTCCCAGACGAAGTCCACCGGAGAAGAGTTCGATGATTACGATTAAACCCACTCCCAGGATGGCCATGGCCACTACGACTTCGATTAACGTAAAACCCCGCGTCTTCATCTCCCTAAGCTTTCAGGCTCCTTCGATTTCCACTATGCCGGTGAGAAAGTGAACTTTGATCTTGAACCCCTTATGATGCTGGCTATCCAGAAGAATTATACCTCCGTTTGACCCCCCGTTGGGGTAAAATTCGATCGCCGGCAGCTCAGAAGGATACTGAGAAACAGGAATGTTCAATTCCTTCATCTGGATGCCTGCGGGAAGCTGGTATTTCTTTATTAACCCCTGCCCTTTCATCTTTTCGCTAACCCCAGGTTCCTCTTCCCCATCGATCGCTTGGATCCTTACCTCCCGCAAATCAGAGTCGAAGAGTACCTGATGAACCTTGCCCCTGTGCACAGCTTCACTCCGGTAATAACGCAAAATCCCCGAAGTTTTTTTGGCGGCCGCTTTCAGCTCAACGGTCTTAGCCATGCCCGAGAAAGAGGGCGCCACCAGGGAAATGGCCAGACCGATGAGGACCAGGACAATGATCAGTTCAATCAGGGCAAAACCTTTATTCCTCACTTGCCAATGTCCTTCCAACTGACGATATCCTCATTTTCTCCTTCACCTCCGGCTACCCCGTCGAGTCCGTAGGAAAGGAGATCATATTCACCATGTTCCCCCGGCGATTTATAAACATACGATTTCCCCCAGGGATCGAGGGGAATTTCCTTGGGAAGATAAGGGCCTTTCCAGCTATCCATGCCCGAAGGTTTTTCCCGCAAGGCCTTCAAGCCTTCTTCAGTCGTTGGGTATCTCCCGACGTCCAGCCGGAGGGCATCAAGGGCGGTTCCGAAGAGCTCGATCTGGGCTTTGGCGGCTTTTTGTTTGGCCACGCTGACCTTCCCGAATAATCTGGGACCAACCAATCCAGCCAGCAGGCCAATGATGATGATGACGATCAATAATTCGATCAGGGTAAACCCTCGGGCTTTTCGTCCTTCCCTACCTTTCATCTCTCCCCCTTAAGTTATTTTGTTTGCCACAGAGGGCACCGAGAACACAGAGAATATCTTGAAATATAAAAAACAAGAAAAATTATTTGTGGGCGTCTTAAATATGTCGGCATTATACAGGTTAGTCAAGCTAATGGATTACCCAAAATCTCCCCTCGCCTCCCTTTGGCAACTTTCTT
>JASEHN010000132.1 GCA_030018715.1 Thermodesulfobacteriota bacterium
AAGTCCGAAAGCCCCTTTTTCCGTCATTCCGGCGGAAGCCGGAATCCAGTTATTTTAAGGATTTATAAGTTCTCTGTCCGCCTGAGGCGGACGGTTTTCACCGGAGTGACGACTTTTTACGAGTTCATCTTTTTTCACTATTCCGCATTCCCCATTCCGCAATCCGCAATCAAAAGAGTCCCCGCAACAGCCTTAATCCCGGATAGGGTTTTAAGATGATTACGTTACACTGGTCTTCTTTCAGGTAGGTAAGGGCCACACGCATGACCTCTTCGGCGCTAACCTTCTGGATGTTTGATAAAAATTCCGCCGGTGACGACCGGGAACCAACCAGAATACCCTGGCCAAGGAACTCGGCTAAGTTAGCATTGGTTTCGGCACGGATGAGTGTCCGGCCGCGGATATAATTTTTAATTTCGGCAAGTTCCTGCGGCGCCAGAGGTTCTTGCTGAATGCTTTTTATCTGCTGAAAGATCATTGATTGAACCTGTTCAATGTTCTTCGGGTCAGTGCCGGCATAGGTGGCCCAAAGCCCTGTATCAGAAAGAGGGTGGTAAAGCGAACCAACCAAATAGGAGAGACCTCTTTTTTCGCGTATTTCCTGGTAGAGGCGGGAGTTGCCCCCAGATCCCAGGACAGTGTTGATGATCTCGAAAGCGGGGCGGTCTATGTCGGTGAGGCCCATCCCCTGGAGGGCCACAACCACGATGGCTTGATCGAGGAATTTCCTCTCCCGGACTTCCACGAGTTTATTCTGACGGGAAGGAGTAAATGGAGCGGATAGGAGTTGATCTCCTTTGCGCCAGGAATCGAATTTTTCACGGATAAGGGGCAAAGCGGTTTCCCGGTCTATATTGCCTACGACGGTGAGGAAAGAATTATTCGGAACATAATGGCGCCGGTAGAATTGAAGGAGATCATCCCGGCGAATAGCCTTCACCGACTCTTTGGTTCCGGAAATGGGTAGTCCCAGGGAATTTTCCGGGAAGAGGGTGCGGGTGACCAGATTCAGCATATAACTGGGAGGATATATGTTGGATAGGGAAATCTCTTCCAGGATTACTTTCCTTTCCTTTTCGATCATTTCTTCAGACAGCAAGGAATTCTGGGAGATGTCCGCCAGAATTTCCAAAGCCAGGCCAAGGTGGGAGGGGAGGAGGGAGACGTTCAACTGGGTGTATTCCCAATGAGTGTACCCGTTCATTATTCCTCCCGCTGCGGCAATTTCCCGGGAAATATCCTTAGCGGTCCGCCTGGAAGTTCCTTTGAAAAGAAGGTGCTCTACGAAATGGGAGATCCCGTTGTTTTTTGGAGACTCATACCGCGACCCCACTTTTACCCAGAGGTTCACCGACACAGAGGTTGTGCCGGGGTTTTCCAGTATGAAGACTTGCATCCCATTGGCCAGGGTCTCATGCAGCGGATTGGACCTGGAAGATTCAGGTATTGATAAGAATAGAGGGATGAGTATCCAGAGAAAAAGCCAGGGCAAGCCAACAAAACGCCTAAGTCTCATATCTGCATCCTTATCCCCAAAAAATTCAAATGATCAATCGAGTGCAATGAATACCATACCCCTTATTTTGAAGTACCTCAGTCCATTATACTATCAGTCCTGCCAAAAATAAAACCTTCCGTTTGAAGGAGGGGGCCGCCAATTTAATTTGTCTTGACATTTTTCAATAAATTCATTAATTTTTTTACAAATTTAACGTTTCTATGATTCCGGAAAGAAGCAGGACGGATGAAATCTGGGGATTGGCTTTTCATCATCATGCGTTCGTTGGACAGAGTGCAGATACTAAGGCTGGAGAAACGGACTCTGATCATTCTCACTTTAGGGGGGGTTTTCTTAGCAGGGGCCCTGGCTTTTTTCGCCCATGAATACTTCACCCTCCTCAACGAACGGAGTAATCTAATCAATAGGGTGCAACAGCTTACCAACCAGATAACCTTGCTGGAAAAAAGTGTGCAGAAGGCTGTTTGGGAAAAAAATTCCACAAAAATAACTTTACCCTCATTGGTCATCGAAGACTTGAAAGTGAGTCGCAGGGCAAAACGAGGGGGATTTTCAGTGAGCTTTCAATTGATCAATCAAAATCCCCAGAAACATCCTGTTACGGGAACCCTGGCCATGGTCGCCCAGAATGAAACTCTTCGGAATCCCATTTATCGGGTCGTTCCGGAAATGCGCCTGAACAATAATATTCCCCTGGAGCCGGAAAAAGGGAAAAAGTTCCAAGTGGAAAAGAAGAAATTCATTGAAGGTTTTTTCGATGGCTCATCCGGAGTGGTTTTTAAAACTTTAACCATTTTCGTCTATTCTCAAGAAGGGAAGCTGATTTTGGAAAAGTCTGTGGCCATCCCGGAAGGTTGAGGCCGATGATGAAAGGGGAGGCTGGCGATGAATCAGCGGTGCACCCCACTGAAAAGAAAGAAAAGGAAAAAATTTCTGGGCAGTATCTTCTCAAAGGAAGACAAGGAGATAAGCCTTATTGGCGAAGGGTTTTCAGTGGAAGGCGTTGTTAAGTTTGGCGACGGCGTGGTGCGGTTAGACGGCCGGCTGAATGGAGAGATCAACGGTCAGGGCACGCTGATCATCGGCCGGGAGGGTGTCTTTCAAGGGGAGATGAAAGTGGGAACATTGATTCTTGGCGGGCGCACCGAAGGGACTGTGATTGCCTCGGAATGCGCCCGTATTACTCCTACGGGAAAACTATTGGGGAGAGTTCAAGCCGCGCAATTGGTCATTGAAGCGGGCGGAATATTGGAAGGAAAGAGCCTGAAGTGGGTGGCGTCACCCACAGAGATTTAGAGTTTGCCGTTAGTTTTTTAACTCCGGATTATTAGCCTCTTAAGCTCTCAGCGATATTAAATTTCCTTCCATTGCCAGCGGTATGATTCCGAAGTTTTTTGGCAAATGATAAATTTTCGTTCCGAAAATTTTCGGAGTTTGGCCTCGACAAACCCCAGGGGAAAAGAAGTCGCCGCAGCCATACGCTGGGCCAGAAGCGGAAGGGGATCGTCTTTTTCGCAGGGCGATAGGTGTTCCGGATTGGGGATTTCCCCCAGGTCTTCCAGAAGGTCGCCGGAAAGGAGTCTCCAGGCGAAATCCACTTCCAGCCTCTTTTCCATCTCTTCCCGGTAAGGTCCGGCATAAGTCCCGGCCAGGGTCCCTTTTTTCATATTCTCAATCTCTGTGCCCAGGTTCTGGAAAAATGTTTCGGCCAACCTTTCTACTTGAGCCGCGCTGAGAACTTCTGTCTCAGTGACGGCATGGTCGGCGTCGTATAGGGACCAGTCATCCGTAAGAATTTTTATGCCGTATTCCTCAGCTTTCTCCCGGATCCGCGTCCCGGGAAATGGAGATAAAACATGAAAGCCATAAGGAATTTCCAGGCTCTGGGCAAAGGAAAGGGTTTCTTCCATGGTCTCCCGGGTTTCTCCGGGCAGCCCGAGGATGAATGACCCCAGAGGGGCTATCCCCGCATCCCTGCAGTACTGCATGGCTCTCCGGGCCTTCTCCAGAGTAGTTCGTTTATTGGCCAGGTCAAGAATTTCTTGGTTTCCGCTTTCCAGCCCGAAGCAGATCATGGCGCAGCCAGCTTCTTTCAACTTCTTGAGAAGTTCGGGATTAACCGTGTCCACCCGGGCGAAAATATACATTTTGAATTTTAAACCCCGCCGGCCAATTTCCTCGCAGATGCTGAAGACGTGGCGGCGATTGCGGGTAAAGAGATCGTCGTCGATGCATATGTCCTCAAACCCCAGGAGGTGAGCGGATTCTATTTCATCGACAACCCGCAGCGGATCACGGAAACGTCCCTTTCTGCCGGTCATGCGATACCCCACGCAGAAAGAACACCCTGTAGGGCAACCGCGGCTGGTGAGCACACTCGCCGGAACGCGCATAGCCAGATAGCGCGAGAGGGGAAAGAGGGTGCGCTCAGGTTGGGGAAGGAGATTGATGTCCGGGATAAAGGGGCGATCTTCAGTCTGGAGGATCGTTCCATTTTGGCGAAAAGTCAGCCCTTTGACTTCCTGCAATTTTTTTTCTCCGTTGAGGGCGGTAACGAGATCCGGGAGGGTTTCCTCTCCTTCCCCGCGGACGATAATGTCCACTTCGGGAATATAGCGGAGAGTTTCTTGGGCCGTGAAGGTAACGTGAGGACCACCCATGACTATAGTGGTCTCCGGAGAGACCGCCTTGCAGCGCTTAAGAATTTTAACGGCCGAGGGGAAGTTCATGGTCACGCTGGTTGACCCGATGATATCGGGCTGGAAACTGGCCAGGCATTCTTCGATTTTGTGGTCGGAGTAACGGGTGGAAAGCAGGTCGAGAACTTTCACCTCCACGCCCCGCTGACGGAGGACAGCGCCCAGGGACATCAAGGCCCAGGATGGTTTGGGAAATTCAGAAAAAGGGTAAGGAGGTTGCACAAGGAGGATTTTCATAGGGAATCCTTAATTAAATTTTTTTAATTCAATCCGGTTGACCAGGCCGAAAGACGAAAGAGGCTTGTCGAAATCTTCTTCTTTGCCCACGACCATAAGGAGCGACTTTTCCGGGTGGAGATGGTTTTCAGCCACCCGCTCCAGGTCTTTTAGAGTGACCGCAGCCACTCGGTCCTGGTATTTTTCCAGGTAATCTTCCGGCAATCCATCGTATTCCAGTTGGATCTGCTGGCTGATAATACTGGCTGAGGATGTAAAAGAGAATATGAACTGGTTGACCAGAGTCTTTTGGGCCCAATCCAATTCTCCGGGGGTGGGCCTGTTTTTATTTTTTATTTCTTCGGCCATCTGATAGAGAAGAGAGATGACCTTATGGGTGGTGGCGGATTTGGTCTGGCAAAAAGCCCCGAAGACCCCATAACCAACGCGCCCCTGGTAAAAACTTCCCACGCTATATGCCAGCCCCTGATTCGAGCGGATCTCCTGGGTCAGCCGGGAATTAAATCCCCCTCCACCCAGGATGAAATTTAAAACCTTAAAAGGAATATAGTCCGGATGGTCGAGGGGTATGGAGAGATGCCCCATGAGGATAGTTGACTGGGGAAGATCCTTCTTGGCATGGTAAATCAATTTTTTATTTCTGGGGGACGGGATGGGGATGAAGGGCAGCTCGATCAAGGAACGTTCCCAACTGCGGAAGACACCTTCCAGGGAGGCGATCATCTCTTCTTTTTTAAAATCTCCGGAGATTCCCAATATCATATTGTTGGGTTTATAAAATTTACGGTGAAAGGCCAGCAAGTCGGCTCGCTGGATGCTCTGGATGGATTCAATTGTCGGAACTTGCCCCCGGGGATTTCCCTCATAGAGAACCCTGCGGAACTCGCGGTAGGCAATCTCTTCGGGGTTGTCGTTGGAGCGGCGAATGGCTTCAATCTTTTTCTTTTTGGCCAGGTCGAGCTGAAGGAGGTCGAAAGCCGGCTTCATCAGCAGGTTGGCAAAGATGGACAAGGCCCGGGGAAAATCTTTTTTCTGCACGGAAAGAGAAGCCCCTCCCGACTCCCTGCCCATGGAAAAGTCCAGTTCCGCAGCCATGAACTCCAGCTCTTCGTTTATGGCCTGGGGCGTCTGGTCAGAGGTTCCCCCCGTGCGCAGTAAAGTTGCCGTCAATTTGGCTAACCCGTTCTGATGGGGAGGATCGTAAATCGAGCCCGTGCGGATAAGAGCGGAAAATTGGATCAAGGGCAATTCCGGGTCTTCAAGAAGATAGAGGACCATTCCATTGGATAGCAGGACTCGCTCGGCCTTGGGCGGAACGAAAGAAAGGGGAGGAAAATTCATTTCCCGGGGATGCTTCAGGAGATATTCGTCCTGAGCATATGCCAGGCCGGCCATAATAAAAAGAAGACAGAGTGGTAGCAGGAAGGAATAAAAAGCATTGATGGACCGTCGATTCATAACAGCTTTCCTTACATTCAAGGAGATTCAGAAGATTTGACCAGGGTGGCCACCGTGCGGTTGCGCGGGATAAAATATTTTTGGGCAACCCGGCGGACATCTTCCGCGGAGACATTTTCGTAGGAGGCCAACCGTTCGGTGAAATATCGCCAGCTTCCAAAAAGGCTCTGCCCGTAAGAAAGCCAGTAGGCCAGCTTGGAGTTGGAGTTGAGTTTGCGGAGGAAATCGGTTTGAATCAGGTTCTTTATTTTTTTAAGCTCCTGCTCTGAAATTGGCTCATTCTTCAAACGGTCAATCTCCCGGTAAATCGCTTTTTCCAGTTCTTCCGCTGGATGGGGATGGCGGGGAGTGGCGAAGACCACAAAAAGGTTTGGATAACGTTCCCCGGGATAGCCGTTGTAGGCGGAGATTTCCACTGCTATCTTTTCTTCCTCGACCAAACGTTTGTAAAACCGGGAAGTCCGCCCGTAGCTCAGCAGTCCCTCGATAATGTCGCAGACCGCGTCGTCCGCATGGGGCGGGTTCGGTTTATGAAAGCCCATGATCAACCGGGGGTTGGCATCGGCAATCACCTGGACGCGGCGTTCGCCAGGCTGCTCCGGCTCTTTGGTGCGGAGGGGCGGAGGAAGAGCCTGCGGGGGAATACGTTCGAAATATTTTTTAATCAAGGATATGGTTTCTTCGGGGTTGAGGTCGCCCACGATGGTCAGAACCGTGTTGCCCGGGGAGTAAAAGGCGCGAAAGAATTTTTCGGTGGCCGGCTTATTCAGATGCTGGATATCTGAGGCCCAGCCGATGACGGGCCGGCCGTATGGATGAGCCAGGAAAGCAACCCCCAGGAAATGCTCTGATAGTTTCCGTTCGGGCTGGGAGTCGTAGGAACGACGGCGCTCTTCCATGACCACGTCCCGTTCAGAATAAAACTCCCGCAAAACCGGATTGAGGATACGGTCGGACTCGATCCTGGCCCAGAGTTCCAGGCGGTTGGAAGGCAGGTTAATTAAATAGGTGGTGGTGTCTGCGCTGGTCATGGCATTGAAGCCCACCCCTCCGTTCTGGGAATAGACGAATTCGATCTCGTCCTTGATAACCCACTTCCGGTGTTCTTCCGTTAGTTCCTGGATGATCTTTTCCAGGTACTTAAGGAAATTTTTATCCGCCTTTTCTCCTTTATCCCTTTCCGCGTCGAGGGCCATAGCCACGGAGTCGATTCTGTTTAATATTTTTTCTTCCTCGAAGTAATTTTTGGTGCCCAGGGTTTTGGTTCCTTTAAAGAGCATGTGTTCGAGGAGGTGAGCCGTTCCGGTCATGCCCAGGTTTTCATCGACGGCCCCAACTCGAAAACGGATATAAAGAGATAAGGTAGGGGATTGATGGCGCTTAAGCAGGAGAACTTTCATCCCGTTGGCCAGAGTGTATTCATTGACCCGGCCTTCCAGGGAGATGGATAGGGCCCGGTCGGCCAGAAAAAAAATAATGAATAGAACAACAAGCAACAAACCAGAAAATTTTAGCCTGAATCTCATTCACGAATCTCCTGATTTAAAAAAAGGGTAACACTTTAGTTCTTTGAAGAAAGGTGTGTCACCAGGGCCAAGGGATTCCAG
>JASEHN010000133.1 GCA_030018715.1 Thermodesulfobacteriota bacterium
TGTATCATGAACGTATCTTTCACCACAAGATATTATTTACGGATAAGCTCTTAATGTTCTTTATGTTCTTGAAGGAGATAAGGCTAAAAAATATAGGGGAGCCCATAGAAGAATTTTAAATTTCCCCTTGGTTATTGGAAAGAAATGGAATGATGAATATGAAAGAAGGTCTCCCGATGGTTTTCATGGCGGCCCTACTGCTGAAACTATTAAAGTATTAGGATGGGAAGAAGTTGTGATTCCTGCTGGCAAATTTAAGGCCATTAAGCTGGAATATCAGTTCAATTATGGCCCTCCGGGTCTAGGACCTATTTATGAATCTAAGGCATGGTATTGGTATTCGCCCGAAGTAAAGTACTTTGTGAAAGGCCAATATGGGAAAGGTTATATTGAAGCTTCTGTTCCCTTGGACCCATCTTTTAAGGGAGGAAGAGAGGATTGGAAATTAATTTCCCTAAAGTTGAAAAAATAGAATTCTTAGTCGCTTCTTCGTTATGAATATTTCCGCCACAAATCATTATTTGAAACGGGAGGTTTGAACTGTAGACTTGTAGGTGAAATTGCGCCACGAAGGTACATAAGAGATGAGGGGATGCCCCTTGGAGCCGGTTTGCAGGAACAGGCTTCAAACCGCTAAATTGTTACAAAATTTAATATATGGTTGGAAAGGTTTCTCCCAGGATTTTTAATATTTTTTCAGTTGCTTTTAATCCGTGGCTGGTCAATACCGAGACGGTGATCTCGTTCGGATCGGAGGTTTTTAAGTATTGGCCTAATCCGGCAATTGTGGCTGCGGCAGTTGGTTCCACATAAAAACCTTTTTGGCCGAGATCCCGTAGGGATTTTATAATTTCCAATTCATCCACAGCAATCAAGCGCCCGTGAGTCTTTATTACGGCGTCGAGTATCTGCTTTCCTCGAACCGGCTCGGCGATGGCGATCCCTTCCGCCAGAGTTTCTCCCTTTTCAATTTTGGGAATTTCATCCAGACCAGCCTGGAAGGCTTTGTAAAGAGGAGCACAATGGATCGACTGGACTCCTATGATTTTGGGGAACTTGTGAATGATCCCAGCCCGCAGAAGTTCTCCGAAGCCGAGATAGGCTCCTAAAAGAAGAGTGCCATTGCCCACGGGCACGATGAGGGAATCCGGAGCTTTCCAGCCGAGCTGCTCGCAAATTTCGAAAGCAAAGGTTTTGGTCCCATGAAAGAAGAAAGGATTCCAGGAGTGGCTGGCATAATAATCTTTTTCTGCTGCCTTCAAGACGGCCCGTGCCGTATCCTCCCGCGAGCCGGGAATTTTGTTTAATTTTGCTCCGTACAACTGGATCTGGGCCAATTTCCCCGGTGAAGTATCTTCCGGAACAAATATCTGACAGTGGATTCCCCCCTTGGCACAATAGGCGGCAATGGCGCACCCGGCGTTACCGGAGGAATCTTCCACTACATTCTTGATTCCCAATTCCTTCACTTTACTGATGAGGACAGAAGCGCCCCGGTCTTTATAAGACCCTGTGGGGAAGAGGTGATCCTGTTTAATAAAAACCCTTATGCCGTTAATCTCTACCGGAATTAAAGAGGTGAACCCTTCATCCAGGGTTATAATATTGCCATCATCAGAAATCGGTATGGCCTCACGATATCTCCACATATTTGGTTTTCTTTGTCTGATTTTATCTATGGGAAAGGCGGGCTGGAACTCGATATCCAGTAATCCCCCGCAAACACATTGCCATATTCTTTCATCCAGGGAAAACCATTTTTTACAGCTGCGGCAAATCAGATTACCCATAGGCCCCCTCTTTTATTTTCCACCTCGCGCCTCTGGCCCTTACTACGGCATGGCCGCCGAATTCATTCCGCAGAGCGGCCAGCATTCTATCGGAAAAGGAATCCATTTTACGGGAACGAAAACGTTGAAAGAGGGAAGAGGCAATTACCGGAGAGGCCACAGCCAACTCAACGGCCTGCTGGACGGTCCAGCGTCCTTCCCCGGAATCTTCCACGTATCCTTTAATAGAGGAGAGGTTTTTATCTTTCTTGAGGGCGGACTCAGCCAGTTCCAGGAGCCAGGAACGGACCACGCTTCCCTGGTTCCACAAGTGAGCGACTTTGGATAGATCGAGATTCTTGCCGTAGGGCGACTCCTGGAGAAGCTCAAAACCTTCCCCGTAGGCAGACATCATCCCGTATTCAATTCCGTTGTGGGTCATCTTAACAAAGTGACCGGCCCCTGTTCCGCCGCAGTAAAGGTATCCATCTTTGGGGGCCAGTGTCTTAAAGAGAGGTTCGAGTCTCCGGTAAATTTTCCGGTCTCCTCCGATCATCAGGCAGTAGCCGATTTTAAGGCCCCAGATGCCTCCGCTGACGCCAACATCCATATAATGGATGCCCAGAGGTTTGAGTTCCTGGGCATGGCGGAGGTCATCCTTATAAAAGCTATTTCCGCCTTCAACGATGATATCTCCTTTGCAGAGCAGGCCGCGGATTTGGTCGATATGCTGGTCGGTCGGTTTGCCCGCGGGGAGCATAAGCCAGATTACCCGGGGAGGCTTCAGGATATTCACCAGCTCTTCGAGGGAAAAAGCCCCTCTGGCTCCCTTTCTGACAATCTCCAGAGTTCTTTCCGGGTTGCGATTATAGGCAACAACTTTATGACCCCCCTTAAGTAATCGCCTTGCCATATTCATTCCCATCCGGCCGAGGCCGATCATGCCAAGCTGCATATTTCCTCCTTAAATTTGATTATATTGAGAGGTTCTTGCAAATCTAAAAATCTAGTGCTCAATCGTCATTCCGGGCAAGCGAAGCGCGACCCGGAATCCAGATTTTTCAGGCTGCCCTGGATTCCCGCTCCCTGCTTAAAGCCTGCAGGGACAGGTTTCGCGGGAATGACGGTGTTTAAGACTTTTGCAAGAGCCTCAATTGAAATCAGTATTTTGGAGAGAGAAAGGAATCTCGCTTTTCAGCAATTTCCCTTAAAAGTAAAAAGTACGAATCGGCGAACAGTTTCACTCCCTCTTGTTCCAGTTGGGAAGTGACCTGGTCGATGTCCACACCAAGCGAATTAAGCTCGTTAAAAAGCATTTGTGCCTCTTCCAGTGAATCGCCGATGGTGATTTGGGCCCGTCCATGATCCATAAAAGCCCGCAAGGTTGTTTCCGGGATGGTGTTGATGGAATCTGGCCCGATCAACTCTTCGACATACTTCACGTCGCTGTAATTCGGGTTCTTGGTTCCCGTGCTGCCCCACAATATCCTTTGGATACGGGCTCCCGGCAAAGTCTGGAAGCGTGCTCCGGTAAAAATTTCTTTATATTTTTTATAGGCGATCCTGGCGTTGGCCACAGCCGCTTTTCCGAAAAGAGCATGGATCTTCTGCTTTTCCGGCTCTGAGGCTGCCGGGGAAATTCTGGTCTGCAAAAGTTTATCAACTACCGTATCCACCCGGCTGACGAAGAAGCTGGCTACGGAAGCTATTTCATGGATGGCTTGTCCCTGGCGCACTCGCGCTTCCAGGCCGCGGAAGTATGCCTCAGCAATTTCTTCGTACCGTTTTATGGAGAAGAGGAGGGTGACATTTACATTTACTCCCTGGGTTATGAGTTGTTCGATTGCCGGAAGGCCCTGTGGAGTTGCCGGAACTTTCACCAGGATGTTTTTCTTGCCGATGGTTGAAAACAGGCGCCTGGCTTCGGCAACAGTCTTCCCCGTGTCATAAGCCAGGTCGGGAGATACTTCGATGCTGACGTACCCATCCAGGCCGTTGCTGGACTGATATACGGGCCATAACAGGTCTGCCGCCCTGGAGATATCTTCCAGGGCCAGACCGAGGAACAATTCCTTTTCATCCCGGATCCCCTGGCTAAGCAAGTTTTTCAGGGAGGCATCGTAATCTTTACTACCGGATATTGCTTTCTGGAAGATCGTTGGGTTGGAGGTGATTCCAGTCACGCCTTCATCAATCAAACGCTTTAGCTCACCGGAGTTAATCAAATCCCGGCTCAGGTTGTCCAGCCAGATACTCTGTCCGATTTCCCGAAGTTTCCTTAAAGGGTTGTCATTCATTAGCGACTCCTCAAATATGTTTTGCTTAGGGCCAGGCGCGATCCCAGAAATCCCCCTCGCCCCCCTATATTCTGAATTCTGACTCCTGACTCCTGACTTCTGTATTCTGTATTCTATTTTTTTCTGCGACGATCTGCGTCCTAAACCGATTTTCTGTTTAAAAGTTCCTTCACCTTCTTTACTATATTCTCAGACGTAAAGCCAAAATTTTCAAGCAATACTTTTCCCGGGGCCGAAGCCCCGAAATGGTCGATCCCTATGGCTGCTCCGGATGATCCCACGTATTTGTGCCAGCCATGAGTTGTTCCGGCTTCAATGGAAATCCTGGCGGGTATATCCGGTGGAAGGATTTGTGCCCGGTACTCCACCGGTTGCTTTTCAAAGAGTTCCCAGGAAGGCATGCTGACAACCCGCGGGCGAATTCCTTCATCGCGGAGCTTGGCGTATGCTGCCAGGGCCAGATGAACTTCAGAGCCGGTGGCCATAAGAATGACTTCAGGCTTATCCGGTGAAGATTCAGCCAGGATGTAGGCGCCTCGCCTCAGTTCCTCGGCCTCGGCAAACCGGGTTCGGTCGATTATGGGTAGAGCCTGCCTGGTCATGATTAGAGCGACCGGCCCTTCTTTATGCAGGATGGCCGTTCTCCATGCTGCGGCTGCTTCATTGGCGTCTGCCGGCCTGATGACCGTCAATCCTGGAATGGCCCGTAAGCTTGAAAGATGTTCCACAGGCTGATGGGTTGGTCCGTCTTCACCCAGGGCGATGGAATCATGGGTGAATACATAGACGAGGTGAAGTTTCATGAGAGCGGCCATGCGGATCGCAGGACGCATGTAGTCAGAGAATACCAAAAAGGTGCTCCCGAAGGGAAGTATCCCTCCATGCAGGGCCATTCCGTTGATGATGGAACCCATGCCATGCTCCCGTACGCCGAAGTGGACATTCGCGCCCGCGTAGCTTAAGGGGCCTGCTTCGGAACCCTGGATGATTGTCTCAGCAAGGGAGGGACATTGAAAATTACCCAGGCCTTTAAGAGCAGTATTCGTGGAGGGATTTAAATCAGCAGAGCCGCCGATGAGCCAGGAAAGATGGGGGGCGATGGCGTTCATAACCTTACTCCCCGCTGAACGGGTGGCCATCCCTTGGGGGTCGGGGGGGAAAGAAGGAATATCTTTGTCCCACCCGGCGGGGAGTTTTGCATCCATCCGTTGGTTCCAGTTAATGCTTAATTCTGGATAGGCTTCCCCGTATGATTCTAATTTTGCTTTCCACTCATCCTCCAACTGTTTTTCTCTATCCAGCGCCTTGCGGAATTGAGCCATCGCCTCAGGGGGAACGTGGAAGCTCGGCTCCACCGGCCATCCCAGGTTCTTCTTTGTGGCCAGGACCTCCTCTTTCCCCAGGGGAGAACCGTGGGCTTCAAAACTATCTTGTTTCTGGGGGCTGCCATAACCGATATGGGTTCTCACCGCGATGAGAGATGGGCCATGGGTTTCTTTTTGAGCTGCGGCAATGGCCTTAGAAATCGCCTTTAGATCATTGCCGTCTGCAACTGCCTGGACATGCCAGCCATAGGCTGCGAAACGCTTGCCCACATCTTCGGTAAAAGTAAGCCGGGTTTCTCCAGCCAGAGTAACGTAATTATTGTCGTAAAGAAGGATGAGTTTGCTAAGCTTGAGGTGTCCGGCAAGGGATGCGGCTTCCGCAGCAACCCCTTCCATCAAATCACCGTCGCTGACGATGGCATAGGTGTGGTGATTTACGATCTCAAAACCCGGCCGGTTAAACTGGGAGGCCAGAAACCGCTCAGCTATGGCCATGCCGACGGCATTGGCCACACCCTGTCCCAGAGGGCCAGAGGTGCTTTCAACGCCGGGAGTTTCCCGGTATTCCGGGTGTCCCGGGGTTTTGCTTCCCCATTGCCGAAAACGTTTAATTTCTTCGATCGGTAAAGGATACCCGGTCAGATGGAGAAGGGAATAGAGAAGCGCTGAACCATGTCCGGCTGAGAGCACGAAACGGTCCCGGTCAGGCCAGGCCGGGTTTTGGGGGTTATGCTTGAGGAAGTCTGTCCAGAGAACATAAGCCATGGGAGCGGCGCCCATGGGCATTCCAGGGTGGCCGGAGTTGGCCTCCTGGACCATGTCAACGGATAGCATACGAATGGTATTGATGCAGAGTTCGTCCAAGTTCATCTTCCCTAATTTTCCCCTTTCTTTGCAGGTTATTTGATTTACCAACTTGATTGTATAGGAAATTCCTTTTTTCAACTTTAGTTCCGTCTGCGGCAGGCTTATTTTAGACACTTTTAGCAATTGACACTTATTTTTTCTTGATCATGGTTTTAACCCTCTGTGATCTCTGTGCCCTCTGTGGCTAATTTAAGGATGAAAAACGGGTAGGTTGCTTTACTCGAACCTTGTTATCTTTACACCGATGAAAGGCATTTTATAAAGGTAATCTTGCAGCGGGATTTTTTTCACTACACCGCCCTGGTTTTTCGTTCCGCCGGCATGGATTAAATAAATCTCCTTGCTCCCGGATCGTTCTACTGCGTTTATGATCCCTATGTGTCCAACTCCTTCGCCCAACACTCGCTTCTCCGGCGCCTTCATGAAAAAGACCAGGTCCCCGCTTTTCAGTTTTTCGGCGTTGCCGGCCAGCTCTTCGCGCGGGAGGATCTCCCAGTAATCCTTGCCCCGGGATCCTTTGATCCGGCTGGTCCGGCCGATATTGGAAGAAATTTCTTTCCCCCACTTGCCGCTCTGGATCATGTCCTCCCCGTACTCAAACCGGTCTTCATAGTTGATTACCTGACCATTCCGGATGAGGCCCCTGGAATGAAAGCGTTTATCCAGGGCGATTTGCAGGGCCTCCTCCGGAGTTTGGCTTAAGGCGAGTTCGACGGCCCGAAAAGTTAGATACATACAGTCAACTTTCTCGTCGGCCACAATCACGGCCCTGGAGACGTAGATCCCTTTGGGATCTTCATCATAAGGCCTGCCCACAAACTTTTCGGCCCAGAAGGCAATCTTCTTTCCCGTTGGCTGATCTTTGAGCTGGAGCTGGAATTTCTGGATTTCTTCGGGGGAAATGGGCCAGCCGGGCTGGGCAGAAAAAAAGAGGAAGATGGAAAGGAAAAAAAGAGATTTGATAAATAGAAATGAGATATTTATTTTCCTCATAAATTCATGTTACCAAATATCCAAAATGATGCAAATCCTTTTCTCCTACCAGCCGAAATTGCTTTCTCTTGACAGGTCATGCTCTACCTCTGGCCGGAGGTCAACATCCAAAACTACCCTTCTTAGCCAGGCATCCAAGAGTATTTCTGAATTCACGGACTGATCGTGACCCTTCAGTCACGAGTGGCTATGACAGGAATATCGGAGGAACTAACCCTGGCAA
>JASEHN010000134.1:0-4054 GCA_030018715.1 Thermodesulfobacteriota bacterium
CCCTTGGCCTTTACAACACACCTTTCTTAAAAGAGCTAAATTGTTCCACATTCCACATTGCGCATTCCGCATTTGAAATTGTCTTCTATTTTTTTTTACCACCCTGTGTTATAAATAACGCAAAAGGAGAGCCTACGCATGAATCGATTCATTGACCTTCGCAGCGACACAGTAACCAAGCCAACCCCGGAAATGCACAAAGCCATGTTTGCAGCAATGGTGGGCGATGATGTCTTCGGAGAGGATCCAACCGTTAACACCCTCCAGGAAAAAGCCGCCCGGCTCCTGGGTAAAGAAACCGCCCTATTCGTTGCTTCGGGAACCATGGCCAATCAGTTGTCCATTAAAGCCCACACCCAACCGGGAGACGAAGTGATCATTGAGGCCGGGGCTCACGCCATGAATTTCGAAGGTGGGGCCGGGGCCGTGGTTTCAGGAGTTCAGTTCTTTGGCATTCCCGGTAATCGGGGAATTTTCGATGCCGCGCAGGTGGAAGCAGCCATTCGCATCGACGACGTGCATTTCCCCGTGAGCCGGCTGATCGTGATCGAAAATACCCATAACCGTGGTGGAGGGGCGGTTTTCCCGCTGAGCAAGATTCACCCGATCCGCGAGCTGGCCACCCAAAGGGGGCTGCGCATGCACATGGATGGAGCGCGCCTCTGGAATGCCTGCGTGGCCGCAGGTATATCGCCGGCCGAGTACGCTGAACCCTTCGATTCTGTCTCTGTCTGTCTTTCCAAAGCCCTGGGCTGCCCTGTAGGATCTCTGGTTGTAGGGTCCAAAGATTTTATCAAACGGGTGCACCGTTTCCGCAAGATGGTCGGCGGAGGCATGAGGCAGGCCGGTTTCCTGGCTGCGGCCGGAATTTATGCCCTTGACCATCACATTGACCGGCTGGAGGAAGACCACCGCAAAGCCAAAAAAATGGCCGAGGGTTTGGCCAATATCAAAAATGTTCTAATCCGCCAGGAGGAGGTTGAAACCAACATCCTCTTCTTCGATGTATCCCGGGCAGAGCGGACGGCCCACGAGGTTACTGCGGACTTAAGGAAAAAAGGGGTCCTCGTTCATCCCACTGCCAAAACCCGCATTCGCTGTGTAACCCATATGGATGTTTCTTTTGCCGACATCGATCAGGCCCTGCATGTGATTGAGGGGGTAATGAAGGGATAAATAATATGCTGCAATACATTCTCTTTGACCTGGATAATACCCTCTATCCCAAATCATTGGGCATTTTTGAGATGGTCGTCGAGCGCATACGGAATTATATGGAAGATCGCCTGGGCTTTGAAAAAAACCTGGCCCGTGAGCTCAGGCAGAAATACCTCAGGGATTATGGTTCAACCCTCCGCGGCCTGATGATCCATCAAAATGTCAATCCGGATGATTACCTCGACTATGTTCACGATGTGGGGGTCGAAGAGAGGCTTTCTCCCGACCCGGCTCTAACGAAACTTTTAGAGTCGATTCCCTTCGATAAAGCTATTTTCACCAGCGGCCATTTTCCCCACGCTAAAAAAGTTCTCCGCTGCCTGGGCGTGGAACAATTTTTCCCCCGCATCTTTGACATCATCTTCACCCATTACATCCCCAAGCCGAACCCTGAGCCTTATTGTCAGGTTCTTGAGCACCTGGGCATTGATGGACATCATTGCATGATGATTGAAGACTTGCCGGCAAACCTCCTTCCGGCCAAGGAGTTAGGAATGACCACTGTCCTGGTGGGACAAGGTACGGGGGTAATTAACGGGTTTGTGGATCATGAGATAGAAGATATTCTGGAATTGGAAAAGGTTTTAAAAAAATTGGCATAAACCCCAACCCGGGGGATCCTATCATGCATTCGGCCATCTAAAACCAAAGGAATTTATGAAAATTACCCTTTTAACCAATGAATATCCGCCGCACATCTACGGAGGGGCCGGGGTTCATGTAGAGTACCTTTCTCGGGAACTCGCCCGCGTGGAAAAGGGAAGACACAGCATCCATATCCTTTGTTTCGGCGAACAAAGGGAACAGTCGGCGAATATAGCGGCGGAAGGGATTCGGGGGGATTTTGATTTTCCTTATTTAGACCCCCGTCATCAGAAATTACTGAGCACCCTTCTGCGGAATGTCATCATGACCGGATCTGCCAAGGACATGGATATCATCCATTGCCATACATGGTATACCAGCCTTGCCGGGTGCCTGATTAAACAAATTTTTGGCGCCCCCCTGGTCAGTACCATACACTCCCTGGAGGTTCAACGCCCCTGGAAAGAAGAACAAATGGGTTCTGCATATCGGGCCAGCTCCTGGTTGGAGAAAACGGCTTACGAAAATTCCGATGGAGTGATTGCTACTTCGCGGTCGATGAAGATGGCGGTGCATGACCTCTACAAAGTCCCCTTTGAAAAAATACGGATCATTCCCAATGGAATCGATGCGAATCAGTATAAACCTACTTTCAACCCGGCATTAGTGGCTTCGTATGGGATCAACCCTGATAAACCATTTCTTCTTTTTGTGGGGAGAATTACCCAACAGAAGGGTATTATTCATCTGGTCAACGCCATCAAATACCTTTTGCCCGATATACAGGTCGTGCTCTGCGCTGGTGCTCCCGATACCAGAGAAATTAGCCAAGAGATGGCCAAAAGAGTCCAGGAAGCGCAAGCTGAAGTTCAGAATAAAATCATCCAGATAGATCAATGGGTGCCTCGGGATCACCTCATCTGCCTGTACAGTCACGCCTCGGTTTTCGTCTGTCCCTCGATCTATGAACCCTTTGGAATCATTAATTTGGAAGCCATGGCCTGCGGCACTCCCGTGGTCGCTTCATCAGTCGGTGGAATTCCCGACGTAATGGTTCATGGGGAGACTGGGTTACTGGTTTCTTTTGAACCCATAGGCCCTCAGGCCTTTGAACCTCGAAATCCCCAACAGTTTTCCAAAGACTTGGCTGGAGCCGTAAACGATATATTAATTTCACCAGAAAGAATTCGAGATATGGGCTTAAAATCCCGGGAAAGAGTCGAAAAGCACTTTAGTTGGGAAAGCATAGCCCGGAAGACTGTGGAATTTTATAGAGAGCTAACGAAGACGGGCTAAAAAAGCTCTACTGCCCGGTAAACCTCATGGTTATATTTTTTTTAAGAATGCAGAGTTCGTTTAAGTTGCTCCAATTTTTCCTCTAAAGACTTCCCGTCCTTTTCCTTGCCCAGCTCTTTCAGGCGGCGCAAAAGGTCCCGAACTGCCTGCTCCAGTCGGGGAAAGATCTTTTGTTGAAAATAGCGGCGCACCTCGTCCCCTGATCGCTCGAGTTCTCGGGACCATCCTTCCAGTTGACGCTCCAAATCCTTTCGCCATTCCTCCTCGGAAAACCGGCGAATTTCTTTTTCCAGGCGATCAAGAGTGATGAAATCGTAAAAAGTCTGAAAATGCCCTTTTCCGTCATTCCGGCGGAAGCCGGAATCCAGTATTTTCAAATGCTTATAAATACCCTGGACTCCGGTTTTCACCGGAGTGACGACTTTTTACGAGATCATCAAGGGTATCCTGGAATATTTTTGACCAGCTCTGGAGTTCATGGCTGCCCATTTCCACCATAAAAGAAAAAGTAGTGCTCCCCTCTACCACTGCCCCATCTGGAAGAGGTATCCCCCCCGAAGCCAATTGTACCATTTTCACCGATTGGCTTTCTGGCAAAAACGGGTCAGCCTGAATGAGGAAGCGACTTTGATCGGTTACGATCTGGCGAAACTCTGACTGAATCTGCAGGGGTACGATCGCCCTCCCCTTCGGGTCCTTCGCGAAATTCCCCACGGAGCCTATGGCTTGCTTTTCCAAAAAACCCCGATCCCCGGGTTTTAATTTTCCCACTTTGTCATAAACCCCCGTGGACTGGACTGGATCCAGAGGGAAACAACCAGCAAAGATGTGGCCATAGTTTTTTTAGCCGGCCAGGGAGTAAACGACCCGGGCGGCCTCTACTACTTTTTACCTGTAAATGCTAATACGGAAAGGCTGAAGCGAACGGGCATGGCGTTTTCCGATATTAAAAACA
>JASEHN010000134.1:4064-7469 GCA_030018715.1 Thermodesulfobacteriota bacterium
CGTTTTTTTAGATACCTGTCATGCTGGTAATATCATGGGGAAAAGGAGGGGAGCCCTTGATATAACGGGCATTGTGAATGAACTAGCCAGCGCTGAGAGTGGAGCGGTGGTCTTTGCCTCATCTACGGGCAACCAGTATTCCGTTGAAGACCCGGCCTGGAAAAACGGCGCCTTTACCAAGGCACTCTTAGAAGGGATCAGCGGCAAGGCCGACTACACAGGTAAGGGCAGGATTACCATCAACATGCTTGACCTTTATATCTCCGAGAGAGTGAAAGAGTTGACCAAAGGCCAGCAGACCCCGACCACCACCAAGCCCCAAACGATCCCTGATTTCCCGATTGTGGTGAGTCGAAGATGAAGATAAATTAGCCACAGAGGACACAGAGATCACAGAGTTTTTAAAACCATGATTAAGAAAAAGTAAAGGAAAAGTGTCAAGTCCCTAAAGTGATCCCGCTGCAGACTGTACTAAAGTTGAAAAAAGGAAATTCCTATACAATCATGTTAAGCCCCCTCACCTTTCCCCTCTTCCGCCTCGGGCGGATAGAGGGCGGGGGTAAGGGGAAAAGATAAGATGGAATCAGCAAATCCCCTTCAGCAGTAAAAAAATCCAAGTCATAGGAGCGACGATGCCCGAGGTAAAATTCTGCCAGGGCCGTCCCTCCAGTAAGATAAAAATATGAAGCTTCCCGAATTTGCCCGATATCATAAAGGAGATTCTTCTGGATCGGGGTAATGGTTCCTTTACCCTTTAGTATATTCAAAATAATCCTCCCATAGTCTTCTAACCTTTCTTGGCAAATTAAGCTCGGGAAGTAGCTTCTTCACTTCGTCCCAATCCAACTCGGCAATATCCTCTGCCCGGCCATGGGATAAAACTTCTCCAATATACCATTTCCTCTGCCAGGGATCGCTGAGGTCAATCTCTTTGTTGGTGGACCAGACGATATATCTTTTCGGTTTTATCTTTGTCATATCCGAAATAATTTTTCCTGCATTAAATTTCTCCAATCCGATGATACTTAGGTAATTTTATACCTTATGTCTTCAAGATTTTCTTCTTTTATCTCCACATAGCCTTTTATAACTTTTTCACTAATCTCGGGTTCAAAACGAATCTCTGAAATGTAATCTCCAAAGACTTCTATTATTTCTTCATCTCCTTGAATAACCAGAGTCCCAAAATTCCCTTCCCCCCAGTGGACTACCCGATTCTCCCGAAAATACACTTTTCTTTCTTGCTGCAGATAGATTCTTGCCACTTCTCTTAGAAAAGCGATATAGCATTCCACAAGTTCTTTTTCGAGTTGATCGAATTTCTCCTTAGTCTCTTTCCAAAGAGATTCAAGCACTTTCATTTTATGAAATCCTCAATCTCCGCCTTAATCGTTTCAGTTAAGCTCTTCGCCCCTTCTGCATCCTTGTAAGTTAAAGCCTCATACAATATTTCGCCAATCCATATACCAATAACCTCAGCTTTTTGTTTGGGAGACCTTGCTCTAGGAAAATCATGCCCTTTCTCGGTGCCGATTTTAACTCATCTTCCATTGCAACAACGATCTTACACTCCTCTCTAAACTTGGAGCATATTGAGCAGCCCGTTCTGGTTTCCAATAATTCATAGTGAACTCAATTAATCGGGTTGTATAGGCTGGCCCCTGACGGGCTGTACTCCCTTCTTTGGGGACAATATCTTCTCGGATCATCTTACTCCGGGAGTGTCGTGAAATATTTATTAAAGTCCTTTTCGGATTTGTCTCACTTTCGGGATGAAACGGAATCTGTTGTTCTGAAACTGAAAGGAAACGCGCCATTTCAATTCTATCAGCTAACAACCAAGCTTCAACGGCACGCACTGCAACACGCAACTGAAGATTCTGATTCCGTATGGGAAGCCAGGAATTAATGAAAGGGGGTGGACAGTCGGAATCACTGTTCAAATCAACTAAAATTACCCATCTTCCATGGTGTGCTGCTTGATTATACCGATAAACATTCTCCTTCAGCTTATCTTTTCCACCTTTCCCATAAATATTTGCAACTTGGATGCCGATTGAAGTTAGAACCTTCTTTAAAACAACCTCATCTAAATCCCCTTCCACGGCGATATTTACCATAAACCCACCAGCCATTGTTTTTATCCTTGAAAGAGTTCAAGCTGTTGTGCATCCTTAGGCTCGGTTACTGGTAAGACTGCCTCGGCGACACTTGCGCCAACTTCAAGAAGTTTTCGTATTTGCAAATCATCCTTTCCCACAATTACTTTTGTCCCTTCCTTTGAAGGTATAAGTATAAGGACTTCTTCAGCTCCAATTCCCCTGTCCGACACGAGCTCGGGACTATGCGTACTTACCAACACTTGTCGATCTTTTGATTTCTGAAGACGATAAATAACTCGAGGCAATCGTCGCACGATACCAATGTGTAAGGAAAGCTCTGGTTCTTCCAGCAGTAATGGCCCTTGGCCATCTAACAACGACCAGAGGAACCCTAAGAAACGAAGCGTTCCATCGGAAAAAAGCCTCTCATCTTGCCAGGCTCCCTTCGGTCGCCAGTGTTCATAGAGAGCTTTCAGGTGTGGTGTACCACGAATGTCGCGATCCAGATGAAGCTCCTTTAACTGGGGAACTGCTACCATGAGTGCGTCTTGAATCTTGCGGAGGCGAGATTTGCGGGTATTTTCCGGAGTACTGGCTAACCTTTCTAAGAAGTCACCCCCGAAGGGATCCCCCATTCGGCCCATGTACCGCTCGGGATCTCTGATGATATGCGGAACCAGGTGTAGATACTGAACGGTTTCAAAAAAGCGAGAGAGCTCTCTAAACTCTTGATTAACATTCACTTGTTCGAGATGGGTTTGTGTCAAACGCGCCCAGTCTTTTTGGTCTTGGTCATCTGGACGATTTAGAATTTGATGTCCATTTTTCCAAATCTGTTCTTTTCGAAGAATGGGATTCCTCTGCTTGTCTTGATTAAACACAATCCGATACCGCCAGAGAGGGTTCCTTTCAGTACCTAAAGAACCTCCAACTTGAACTTCTACAGTAACATTTGAATATCGCCTGGCAGCTAAACACCTAAGGCTTGAAACTCCACCCCTATCCGTTACCGCCTTCTGAAAACCACCACCGGGTTTTGCTATATCTTTGAGAAAGCGGAAGACATCTAAAAGATTCGATTTCCCTGAAGCGTTAGGCCCTACCAGAAACATCCTTGGGGCCAGGGATACATCAACTGAGGCAAAATTTCGCCAATTTGAGAGTATGAGATGCTTGAATTGCATTATTTCTTCACTCCTTCAGGTGATGAAACCTTTATTCCTCAGCACTCCGGTCCATGGCTGAGTTGATATTAAGATTTCTTTCCTTTACATGAATTATATACCATCTGAAGAGTTTCCTC
>JASEHN010000135.1 GCA_030018715.1 Thermodesulfobacteriota bacterium
CAGGCCCCCCGCCAAAGCTAAGGAGAGATATGCGCCTCATGATTGCAAGCAATATGACTTTCCTTCCGGGCCCCTGAAATCACTGTCCATTTTAAATATGCCAGCTCTTTGGCCCTCAACTAATTTGGAGATGACCCTGATTTTTAAAACCCTTCGCCGCAGGGAACGCGGAGAAGAAAATGATAAAACGAAATGCGCCAAGCTAATTCTCAGAGCACTCTGCGCTCTCCGCGGTGAAATGTTTTTAAAATAAAAAAAGCCGTGAGTAGCACCTTGTCTACCCACGGCCTTGATCAATCAATGAATATGATGATCAGCTTACAGGCGGCGGGTAGACCCCGGCGTAATAAAACCACCCAAAGTAATACCCGCCACTAAATTTTATGTTTAAACTTCGCTCCATTTCTTTCCCTTCTTAAAGGATAAATCTTTTTATCATGGAGGCGAATAGGCTGTCAAGAAAAATTTTTACCCCAGGTTACCTTACGCTGATTTTTCCATGGCCAGGGATTCATTCAACCTGAGTCGTTTAGCCTGGAGGTAATCTTCCACACGCTTCTGGATTTCTGGCTCGATGTTCAGGAATTTCACGCCCATACCCCGGCGTAAGTCCTTGGTCTCATGCCCATATTTGTTTGTCCAGATTACCTTGCAGGTTACTTCGATCGGCTCCTCGCCCGGGGAGAAATGGAGCTTCATGGGAAATTGTTCCCCCAGATCCAATGGGTTTGGGGTGCGGATAAATAATCCGCTGCCGACCAGGTCATCGGTTATGCTTAAGGATTCACCCTCAATCTCCACCCGCAATATCCCGTCTAAGATCTCCCCCTGCTCACGGTGGATATCCAATTCTCCGGTAAGGGCACTGGGCCAATTTATTCCGCCAACCCTTTCTTCACTCGGAACCCCAGAAAGTTGTTTATCCTTGGCATTTACCGCCGACAGCAAACTTCCGATATGTTCTTCCATACGCCGCTTCTCTTCATTCGATAGGCCATGTAATTGGCCCAAAATATCGTCCAGGTATCGTTCATATTCTTTCCGGAAATTGATTCCCTTGCGGATCTCTTCGTGCAAATAGTCTTTTTCTGTGGCAAAGGAGATATGATTGGCAAAGACAGAAAGCAACTGCAAATTACCTTCATCGAAACGCCGCCCTCCATCGATCAGAACTGCACTGATCGCTCCTATGGCTTTGCCTTGCAACGAGAAGGGAATACTCAGGAGTGAAGTGATCTTTCGATCCCGTTCTTGGTATTTAAAAAACTCGGCAAAATCCTTAGGCTCTCTGAGCAATAAGGGTTTCTGCTGTTTTAGAGCTTTGCGGGTTACCTCTTTTTCCTCGAACAGGCCCACCTGCTCATTCAATGAATCGGCAGAAAAAGTGAACTGGGTTTTCAAAATTCTGCTTTTTTCATCCATGGAAAAGATGGTGGATCGATGTGCCTTTAGGGAGGTAAGGGATTCACGGGCGATAAGCTCCAGAATTTTATTCAAGTCTTTTTGAGCGCTGATCTCCGAGCTGATCAGGAAGAGAGACCGGATCTCATCTCGAAGATGCCTCTCTTCTTCCGCGTCCTTGTTTATGACCCCCCCCTTCGGGGATTGGCCAAAAAAACTCTTGAAAATCATTTAACTGAAACCTGCTTTAAAAGTTGATCAAATTGATATTTTTTATGTCGGGCCTGCACAGCTATTAGGTTCTTGACGATGGTTTTATTTTTCCCAAACAACCCTATAATTTTTATGATTGGATGAGCAATGATCATGCCAAAGAAGTAAAAAGGTCTAACAGAAGATAACGCTATGATTTAATATATATTTTTTAATAATGAAACGACTTTTGGGGGAAGGTGTTTCTGCCAAGTATTGCTGCCTCTGTCAATTGTTTGACAGAATTTGAAACTCATCCAGTAAAAAAAGGGATTGTTGCCGCCGACTCTGGTTTTTTTCCTCCCCTACCATCCTTTTCATGTTTTAGCCGCAGGTTCTTCCAGGGGCCTTTTCAAGAACATGATCAAAGCATCGCCTTGCTGGGAAGGAATGGCGGAGATCAATTCCCATCCCTCTTCCCCGTGCTCCGTCAGTCTCATCCTCTCCAGTTCCAAGAAAGAAGGCTGGGTTAAGGATTTGAAATCGGTTTTCCTGACCATATATTCCCATTTAGGCATGGGCAACCCCCTTGAAAAATATTTGAGATTTTTTCCTGTTGTGCTGGCCCTATGATACTGATTTTTAGGAAAGGGGCAAGAGAATTTTCCAAATTTGAAGAAATCAGGGGCCAAGGATTCCTGGGTTCCATGGTCCCTCGACCCCTGGAACCCTGTTTTAATAGACTTTCCTTGTCCACCTGCACTTTCCATCTTCACATGTATATTCGGAGCGGTTAGCCAGAAAGAGGCAGGGAGGTGCTGAGTGCCGGCCAATCGGCGGGAGAAGCTTTTCTCTAAACTTCGCCCTTTGCCTCCTAAAAAAGAGAGCGAAAAAAGACCTCTTCCCCTGCTGAAACGGCAGAAGTCAAGCTCCAGGAAATGAAAGAACTGCTGCCTCATTGGCCAAACGAAGCGCCTTCCTGCCTCTATGAAGGCAAGAATAAAGGGAAAAAGTAAAAGTGAAGGTGGGCAAGATAGACTTTCGAATTGACAAACCCTTAAAATTCAGATAAAAAAATCGCAGGCGGTGCAGGCATATTTAGGAGTTATGCAAAAAGGAGGATCTTCGATGGAAGAAAATGACCTGGAAAAAATGACGGCCACAGAATTGAGAGATCTGGCCCTGAAAAAGCACCCCGACATCACCGGGGTCCATGCCATGAAGAAAGAAGATCTCATCAAGGCCATCCATCAAGCTCGCGGCGACGTCATTAAAGAAACCAAGAAAAAGAAGGCGGCGGGCAAAGTCAAAATTGACAAGACTGAAATGAAAAAGCAAATCCGCCTGCTGAAAAACGAGAAGGCAAAACTCCTTCAGGGAAATGACAAAAAAGCGCTCTCTCTGGTCAGGAAAAAAATCAAAAAGTTAAAGCGCCTGACCAAGAAAGCGGTCTGATGATTAATGATGCGAGTAAAGAAAAAGCCCCGACTTAAGGTCAGGGCTCCGATCCCTAAACCAACAAGGTTCCATTCCACCCCCAAAGGCAAGAAAGGGTATGATCGCAAGCGCTTGAAACGCGAAAGCGCCCAAATAGGGAGGCTCCGTTGAATTATCAAGACATTCAATTTAAGGTTGAAGAAGGCATCGGGTTCATCACGCTTAACCGCCCGGAAAAAAGAAATGCCCTTTCCATGAACCTGATGTTGGAAATGATCAATCTGTTGAAATCCATTAAAAATAATTCCGAAGTAAAAGTTGTGATCATCAGGGGTGAAGGACCGGTATTTTCTTCCGGCCACGACCTTTCCGAGATGCTGGAAGGGGATGTGGTTTCCTACCGCTTCATATTCGATACCTGCACACAGATGATGCAGGCCATCCGGGATCTTCCCCAGCCGGTGATTGCCCAGGTTCAGGGAATGGCCACGGCTGCAGGATGCCAGCTTGTAGCAACTTGCGACTTGGCTGTAGCTGAGGAATCAGCGCGGTTCGCCACCCCCGGAGTGCGGATCGGCCTTTTCTGCCATACTCCCCAGGTTCCACTCTCCAGGGCGGTGGGCCGAAAGCGGGCCATGGAAATGCTTTTGACCGGGCGGCCGGTCACCGCAGAAGAAGCTGAGCGCTATGGTTTAATCAACAAAGTTGTCCCGGCTAACCGCCTTGCCGAAGAAACTCTCAGCCTGGCCAAACATATCGCCCAGGCCAGCCCGTTGACCCTGGCCCTCGGAAAAAAATCCTTTTACAGTCAAATTGAGGCCGAAGAAGCGCGTGCTTACGATTATGCCCAAGAGATCATGTCCCTGAATGCCATGACCGAGGATGCCCGGGAGGGCATCTCCGCCTTCCTGCAGAAACGCACTCCCCAATGGAAAGGAAAATAATCCGAATGCCGAATCTTACGAATGTGGATTTGGGAATGCGGATTACAGAAGGAGGAAAAAGCGGAAAGGATTTGTGCTATACTAAAATTGCATTTTTTTGCGTCCATCTGCGAAAATCTGCGTCCCTTAGAGTTTTGGGCGAGAGTGGCGGAACTGGCAGACGCGCTGGACTTAGGATCCAGTGGGGAAACCTTTAGGGGTTCGACTCCCCTCTCTCGCACCAATCGCCTTTTCCTCGCCACCTCCGATTATTCGATCCGCTCCGCAGGCTTTTCACAAAGTGATGAGCATACCTTTGGGTTGTGGCGAAGCTGATGTGTCCCATCAATATCCGAATAGGCCAGAGATCAATCACCAGAAAATTTCGGGATACTCCCGGAATTTCGGTTTCCAATTCTGAAGTGGGCCTTCCCTCTTTCTCCATAGCCGCATCCTTTTTCCGGCTAGTCTGCATCAATGGGATGATCTCCAAGACAAAGGTTTCGGCATCCTACCGGCACATTTCGCTGAAAATCCTGGGGGAGTTTCCAAAGGTCCTGGAAAGGGTCTCCTTCTATCTTGGCCAACAAAAGAGCCAGTTCAGTATCCCCCATGCAGACCTCGGTAGAAAACCCTCTCATGGCCATTGAGAGCTTCAACCGGCAGTTTCAAATTGGAGAGAAGGAAAGGGAAGCGGTCAAGTGGGGGTGGGAGCAGGAAATGGGAAAAACCATGTTTCATTTGGTCAATGCGTATACCCAGGCGGCTCAATTTGAGGGATTAATCTGCGTCCTTTGCGGTGAATGAATTTTGGTTGCGGCTCTGCCGCGCTGTGTCCAGCAACCCAGGTTATGGGTAAAGATTAGTTTGCCAAAGGGGTTAGGGGGGATTTCAGGACTTTTCGCTGCACGCCTGATGCGGGCCACTTTTTCCGCGCGCAGTCGCGGAAAAAGCATAGAACCTACCTCCCCTCATTATACTCTTTACGTGATCCAACTTTTAAACGATGAAACCAATGCCCAAGACACCCAAAACCGTTCCAGCAATGACACTCCCCGTTACTCTTTCTTTAAGAAAGAGTAACGAAAGAGGGAGCCCAAATAGTGGGGCAGCGCTGGTCAGGACGGTCGCTTTTGCTGCTCCGGAATAGAGGATGGCCTGGAGGAAAAGGATTCCTCCTAACCCAAAACCCAAAAGCCCCGTTATGGCCACCAGAGCCACATCCCTAAATTTGGGAGTTGTGGGCTGCGGGAGGGGCTTTTGAAAAAGGATCAAAAAGAGCAGGACCAGCACGGCCAGGGGTAGGCGAACCCCGTTGGCCAATATTAGGCTCACTCCCTGAAGTCCCACCTTGAGAAGAGAGATGGAAATGGCCCAGAGCAAAGAAGCGCAAATAACCAGGCTAATGCCCGTTCTTCTATTTTCTGCTGGGGGATTTGTCTGCGGGTGGCGTCTTCTCCATCCTGGTTCGGTAATTAGATAAATCCCCCCCAAAACCAGACCTGTTCCCAAAGATAAAGACCAGGTGATTTCTTCCCCTAAAAAAATAATCGCTACTGCCAGGGTAAACAAAGGCATTGCCGACTGGGATATGGGAAAAGCCAAAGTAACATTAATCAGCCTCAGTCCTCTAATATAAAGGGTATCTCCCACGGCTATCCCAATCAATGCCGATAGGGCTAAAAACAATAAAGATACCCCAGGTGCTTGAACCAGAGCCTGGGTCCCGGGGGTAAAGGGGATAATCCCCCATAACAGGATGGACGCCGCCGCGCAACGCAAGAGGTTCAGGTTAAGGGGGTTGAATTTTCCGGCCAGGGATTTAGTTAGCGTGCTGCTGGCGGCCCAACAGAGGGCGCAGCCTAAGGCGCTGATCTCGCCAATCAAAATTTCACCTTTTTCCCCAAATCTTTTTCTGGATCATGCTGGCAAAAGCGGGAGGATAAGTCAAGAAAAAGGAGCGCCGAGGGTTTTTTGTTGACAATTTTGGCAGCTTTAATTTAATTGTATAGGAAATTCCTTTTTGGACACCGATGTACACAGATTATCAGGATAACTAAAAAGAAAATAATTATCTGCGGTTATCTGCGTAAATCTGCGTCCTATTAAATTTAATGGAAGAAGCCCCTGTGCTATGTTCATTCTGCACCTCCTGGGTGAAGCATAGGTTGAGGGTGACAACCTCGTTTTCATTCAATGTTCATGCCACCCCAGAAGGTGTTCCCATTTTCTACTTCATATTTTGATTACGGATTATGGGAGGAAAGGGTGGGGTTGACAATGAAAGGGGAATCTGGTTTCCAGATGAAAACTATTTACAAACCAATTCCCCGTTGATATATTCGACTCAGCCAAACGTAATTTCTTGTTCAGCGACAACCGGAAGGCAGGTGATCTCTTTGCATATCAGCCTGGAAGGAAAAACAGCCATTGTAACCGGTGCGGGCCGGGGCATCGGGAAGGCCATTGCCAAAGCTCTTGCCGCGGCCCGAGCAAAAGTCATCGTCAACGATATCGATTGGGACGCGGCCGCGCAGGTTTCCCAGGAGATCGAAGTCAGGGGTGGAATCGCGAAGCCGGCGAAAGCCGACGTGCGGGTCTCCGGCGAGATCGTTCAGATGTTCCAAATGGCGGTAAGAGAATTAGGCGGGGTTCATGTGCTGGTCAATAACGCCGGCATCGTCCTGCGGAAACCCGCCGAAGAGATCCTGGAGGACGAATGGGACCGGGTCATCGATATCAATCTCAAAGGTACCTTTCTCTGCGCGCAAACGGCCGCCAAAGCCATGATCTCCGAAGGCAAAGGCGGCAAGATTATTAACATCTCCTCCATCATGGGGGCCGTCGCTCTTCCGCCAAGGGCCGCTTATTGTGCCAGCAAGGGAGGCATCATCACTCTTACCAAGGACCTGGCGGCGGAATGGGCGAAATACGGGATTGCGGTAAACGGGATTGCGCCGGGTTGGACCGTAACCGAGATGACCCAGACTTATTTCTCTCAGGAACCGGTTCGCCAGTTCCTCCTTGAAAGGATCCCGCTCAACCGTCTGGGGAAACCCGAGGATATTGCCAACCTGGCGGTGTTTCTGGCCTCGGATTACTCCGATTACATAACCGGGCAGACCATCTGTGTGGATGGAGGCTGGACGATCCTTTAGGGGTCGAAATCCATAATGGAGTCTACAAGTGAAAGCGGCAATCCTTTATTGGTCCAAATCGGGTAATACGGAAAAGGTCGCCCTGGCCATAAAAGAAGGGCTTGAGGCCGCCGGGGCTCAAGTTGATTGTTTAAAAACCGGCGAGGCTGCGGGTATCGATTATTTCGCCTATGATTTAATCTGCGTGGGGTTTCCCTCCTATCATTGGCATGTTCCGGAGCCCGTGGACGCCTTTCTCAAAAAGAAGCATGCGGGCTACCGGGACCAGGACGCATGTACTTTGTCACTTTGGGGTCAGGCAATCGTAATAAAGTATTTCTTCTTTCCCCTCTTTCTCAAA
>JASEHN010000136.1 GCA_030018715.1 Thermodesulfobacteriota bacterium
GTACACCATGCGGTGCAGGGCTTCGCTTGCCCGGAATGACAATTGAGCGACAGATGCCTTCCTCTGGCTCTTTTTTTACAAAATGGGCAGGTATTTTTCGATCTCGTAAGAAGTGATCTGGATGCGATATTTATCCCATTCCACCTTTTTATTCTCGATAAAGTGATTGAAGACATGATCTCCGAGGGCTTCTCGAACCAGTTGGCTTTTCTCGGTCAATTGAATGGCTTCGTCGAGGCTCCCGGGAAGCTGTTTGATTCCCCTGCGCTCCCGCTCTTCAGCGCCCATCTTGTAGACGTTTTCTTGCACCGGCTCGGGCGGCTCAATTTTTTCTTCCATCCCGGCCAAACCTGCGGCCAGCATAACCGAGAAAGTCAGATAAGGGTTACAGGCCGGGTCCGGGCTGCGGAATTCTATGCGGGTAGCCTCTTCTTTCCCGGGTTTGTACATGGGGATGCGAATGAGGTCTGAGCGGTTCCGTTGGGCCCAGGATAAATAAACCGGCGCTTCGTATCCGGGAACCAAGCGTTTATAAGAATTTACCCATTGGCAGGTTATAGATGTAAACTCAGGAGCGTATTTCAGCAGCCCTCCGATAAAATACCGGGCATTATCAGAAAGTTGGTATTTCCCTTTCGGATTGAAAAAAACGTTCCGTTTCCCTTTGAATAATGACATGTGGGTGTGCATCCCGGACCCATTCTCTCCAAACAACGGTTTGGGCATAAAAGTGGCGTAAACCCCCTGCCGGTAGGCCACCTCTTTAACCACCAGGCGGTAGGTCATAACATTATCAGCCATGGTCAGGGCTTCTTCGTAGCGCATGTCGATCTCGTGCTGTGAGGGAGCCACTTCATGATGCGAATATTCAATCCGCATCCCCAAAGCTTCGCAGAAAAGCACCGTTTCTCTGCGCAGGTCAAGGGCCTCATCCCGCGGAATCAGGTCGAAATAACCGCCTTTGTCCAGAACCTCCGTTGAATTTGCATCCTTAAAATAGAAATATTCCAGCTCCGGGCCGACATAATAGGTATATCCCATCTTTTTAGCTTTCTCTAAATTTCTCTTCAAAACATACCGCGGGTCTCCTTCAAAAGGCTTTCCATCGGGCGTGATGATGTCGCAGAATACCCGGGCTACGCCTTTTTCTTTGGGGCGCCAGGGCAGGATGGCAAAAGTGGATGGGTCCGGGATGGCCACCATGTCGCTTTCATCGATGCGCACGAATCCTTCGATGGAAGAGCCGTCAAAACCGATCCCTTCTTCAAAAGCCTTGGCGATTTCTTCTTTGGGGACGGAAATACTCTTAAGGAATCCGAGTATGTCTGTAAACCAGAGCTTGATAAATTTAATGTCGTTCTCCTCAATCTTCTTCATGACCTTTTCATAATCTTTTTTAGCCATCATTCTCCTCCTGTATTTTTATTCAAAACAAACTCTCCGTTTAGAAAAACGTAACAATTTAGTGTTTTGATCCGCCTCAGGCGGACCAGAAATCCCTCCCGACCTCCCTTTGGCAAAGGGAGGAGAGGTTTTTTATTGGAATTCGATAAAAGATTCAGCCTTTTCCCCCTTTGAAAAAGGGGGATGAAGGGGGATTTGACAGTCCGCCTGAGGCGGATCAAATGGCTAAACTGTTACAGAAAAACCAATTATCCCGAAGAAACTTTTAAGTCGTCCTTCTCCAGTCAATTTTTTCTACTTCTTCAAAGCAAGACCAATACCAAATCAATTTTCCTTTTTGTCAAATAAGGTAATATCCATAATCTTCATAAGTTAGACAAAGGGGGCGCAATTATAATTCATGAAAATCGAGCTTCTTCCTTCCGCCCTCTGCTAATATTTTGAGCAGGTGGAGATATTATCAATGAAAATGTTCATAAACTCAAGTCCCTTTGGGAATTTCTACCAATGAATGGAAAATGGGCAGGATGACCAAAATTCGTCACGGCAAGAAAAAGGATGGGGAATACGGAAAAAAAGACCAATAAATGTGACTAAAATAATTTCGTTTATTCCAGGGTGGATATTGGCCACCCAGAATAAAAATTTGACCTTTTACTCCCGTCAAATAATGTGTAAAATGCTTTATTGTTATCAGCTTGATTTTATTTATCAGTTAGGAGGGAAATATGACCTCGAGAGAACGGGTTCTCACGGCTCTTAATTTGAAACAGCCCGACCGTATTCCCTGGGTGGAAAGCAACGTGCATAACCGGCTTGCCGAAAAACTCCTGCAGCGGGCTGACTTCGAGAAAGCCACGGTAACCCAGCTTTTCGCTGTCCCCGGCATGCGCATCCCTCCTTCAGTCCTGGACGTCATCGCCCTCGACAACCTCTCTTTCAGCATCGCTCCTCCCCGCTTTGTCAAGAGCCAGGCTTTCGAAGGAATGGACATGATCGCCGATGGCCTGATCAAAACCGAAGCCGACCTGGAGAAAGTCATTCTGCCCGACCCGGAAGCAGAGGAATTCTATCAGCCAGCCAGAGATTTTATCGCCCGGTTCCGGGGAAGCAATCGGGCTCTGGGAGTGATCACGCGCATGGGCATCAGCAATACATATTTGAGTACGGGAATAGAACATTTCAGCCTTATGCTGTACGATAACCCCAAATTCGTTTTTCACCTCATGGACATCTTTGTGGATTGGGCCTGTAAAGCTGTCTCCAAGATCAATGACCTGGGGTTCGATTTCCTCATCATCCCGGAGGATCTGGCCTGGAAGCAAGGTCCCTTGTTTTCTCCCAAAACCATTCGCGAATTCTTCATCCCCCGCATGAAGAAAGTGGCGGAAAAAATCAAACTTCCCTGGATCTATCATAGCGACGGAAATATTCTGCCCATTCTCGATGATCTGCTAACCCTGGGCATGAACGGCCTGGCGAATGTGGAGCCCAATGCCATAGACATCGTTGCCTTGAAAAAGAGTTATGGTCACAGGATTTGCTTGATGGGGAATATCGACCTGCATTACACCCTCACCCGGGGCACACCTGAAGAAACCGAGGCCGAAGTCAAGAAGCGCATCCAGGAACTCGGCCCAGGTGGGGGTTACATTCTGGCAAGTTCCAACGGACTCACGGCATATTGCCTGCCCGAGAACGTACTGGCCATGAGCCGGGCTCTTCTCAAATATGGGTTTTATTGAGAGAGTAAAGAGAAGAAGAAGATTTGGACATTGGACAAATGGTTATTTCTGACTTATGCGGGCAAACTCAGAGAAATTCAGGTGCGAAATGTCAGACCTCTCCCATACTGTCAAAAAGAAGGAATTTTGACTTTTTAAGAGTTCCTTTCTGGTTATCAAGGAAATTTTTTAGCCAGGGCCTCGGCCTTTCTTCGCTCAACGGCCTCAATAGCTTCGGCCCGCTCAAGGATGATTCTGGCGCGTTCGAAGACAGGGATATCGACCATCTTTCCGTCGAGGTTTACCGAAGCCGTGCCTTTTTCCACCCCTTCTTTGAAGGCTTGTATTACCCGGTGAGCTTGCTGGACACTTTCAGGGGAAGGGGAAAAAATCTTATGAAGAATGGGGACTTGATCTGGATGGATGCATCCGGCTCCTTCGGTCCCCAGTTTCCGGCCCCGCAAAGCTGCTCCCTCAAAGCCTTTCAGATCGCGAAACCCGGCTACGCTTCCCAGGAGGCCGTGGGCTCTAATCTTCATCGCCTTGCAGATCGTCACCACTTGCGAAACGGCATACAGTAATTCCATACCGTCCTCCGAAGGTTCAACCCCCAGCGAAAAACAATAATCCTCTGGGCCCACGCCCATGGATTCAAGACGGGCGCATTCCTGGGCGATAGATCGTGCATGGAGGAGTCCCAAGGGGGTTTCAATATGGGCGGAGACGCTGACAGAGCCGGGGGCCATTCCCCGCTCCCTTTCCTTGGCTTCAATCAGCGCATTTAAACGATGGATCTGTGCCGCAGATTCCGCCTTGGGAAAATGGATCCCGCTGAGTCCCGGATACACGGCAGCATCAATATCCTCGTAAAGGAGTTCTGGATCGTTATTTACGCGCACAAGGACTTCCGCTCCCCCGCCTCCCACCATGGAAATGGCCTCTCGCACCAATTTCCTGGCTCCCGCCTTTTCTGCAGGGGGAACCGAGTCCTCCAGGTCCAGGCTGATGGCGTCCGCCCCTCGGGTATGAGCCTTTTCGATAAACTTGCGTTGATTTACTGGAAATATTAAGGTCGACCTTCGAATCTTCATTGCCATTGAGAGACTCCTTTTTTTTTAAATTAGCCACAGAGGACACAGAGATCACAGAGTTTTTAAAGCCCTTATTGAGAAAAAGTAAAGGATAAGTGGCAAGTGTCTAAAGTGATCCCGCAGCAGGCGGGACTAAAGTTTAAAAAAAGGTATCAGTTTAGCGGTTTGAAAAAATGGGTGACCGCCTTGGTTGAGGCCCGGGGGCCTGGGCGGAACGCGCTGGAAGCATCGGTCGGGCTTACGCTTGGCCATGAGAATCCCAGCGTGTTTCCGCCGAAGGAGGCGGAGGGCGCTTTTTCCGCCCCATCCACGCAGAAATCAGCGCCTCATGATTCCAATCCCGCCATGGCGGGACCAGGCCTCCGGGCCCTGGAATCCCTTGGCCCTGGGGACACACCTTTCTTCAAAGAGCTAAAGTGTTACAAAAAAAGGAAATTCCTATACAATTAAATTAGCCACAGAGGGCACAGAGATCACAGAGCTATAAATAAAATTTTAGAACAAAAAACAACTTAGAGCACAGATGAACGCAAATAAATCCAGATAAAATTCTTTTTAAAAAATCTTACCAAAATTTTCGAGTTTGAACGTTAGTAGTTCAGAGAACATAGAGGATAATAAGAGCAGTTTCAGGTTGCCTGTTTCAAGTTTCGAGTTCCCATAATTTTTTCAGCATTCTCTGTGACCTCAGTGTCCTCTGTGGCTAAAAATTAAAATACTAAAAATTGGCAAAAAGGAATTTCCTATACAAAAAATTTACATGAAAGGTCTCATCCCGTGAGTTCAAGGAGAAGCTTTCCCGCTGCCCGAAGGATGGTTATAGCAAAATCAGGGACGCGACTTCTTCATCCTCTCCCGCGCGGCCAGAAAGGCATAGCGAAATACCGGATAGAAGATAATGCCCAACCCCACGATTAACAATGTAGCGGAGATCGGTCCATGGAAAAATATGGACATATCCCCGTGCCCCATCATTATTGACTGGCGCAGGCTATCTTCAGTGCGCGGCCCAAGTACAAGTCCGAGAACAAGGGGGCCCATGGGATAGTCCAGTTTTCGGGCAAAGTACCCGACCATGCCAAAGGCCAGCATAATCCAAACATCAGAAAGATTGCGGCTGCAAGCATAAACCCCGGCGATACATAATACGGTGATGGCCGAAAGCAGGTAAGGTTCTATGACTTTAAGAAGACTCACAAATAGAGGAATTAATCCCACGTTCATGATCAAAAGAGCGATATTCCCCAGGAGAAGGCCGGCCACTACGTACCAGACAAAATCAGGATTCTCTTGAAAAAGCATTGGGCCCGGACGAATTCCCCAGATCATCAATCCTCCCAGCAAAATCGCGGTCCCGCCCGAGCCGGGAACTCCCAGGGTGAGTAGGGGAATGAGGGCTCCCCCCTCGGAAGCATTATTAGATGATTCGGGGGAGGCCAAGCCTTCGACCATACCGGTCCCAAATTTTTCAGGGCTTTTGGATACCTTTTTCTCCACCGCGTAAGCAATGAAGGTTGCGGTCGTCCCACCCGCCCCCGGCAGAACCCCTATGAGGAACCCAATGATTGAACCCCGCACAACAGGCCACTTCGAACGGAAAAAATCTTCCAGGGAAGGATAGAGGTTCTTGAAGGTCAGCTTGCTTTTGATGAACGCCCCTTTCTCCCCCTTTTCTAAAATAAACAACACTTCACTGAGAGCGAATGCCCCAAGGGCCAGGGGAATGAGGTCGATGCCATCTATCAGCCCTGTAATCCCGTAGGTCATGCGGATGGCCCCCGAGACAAAATCGTGCCCCACCGTCCCGCAAAGTAAGCCCAGAAGCCCCATGGCCACTCCTTTGACCGGGGACTCACTCGATAAAATCCCAATGCAGGAGAGGGCAAAGACCATCAGGCCAAAGTATTCCGGCGGGCCAAACTGAATGGCGAAATCAGATACCGGGCCGGCAAAAAGCATCAGCCCCGTAAGCCCCACCATCCCTCCTATAAATGAAGCTGTCCCGGAAATTCCCATGGCTGGGCCAGCTCTCCCCTTCTGGGCCATGGGGTACCCCTCAAAGCAGGTGACGATGGCCGGGGCATCTCCCGGGATGTTGGCCAGAATCGAGGTAATCCGCCCGCCGTACATACAGCCCTGATAGATGTTACAGAGAAAAACCATACCCGTAATCGGGTTCAAACCGAACGTCAAGGGGATGAACAGAGCGATGCTGGTGGAAGGCCCTAGCCCCGGCAAGGCTCCGGCAAGCGTCCCGATAAATCCCCCCAGGACAGTATAGAAAATATTGACACTGAATAGTAAATTAATGGAAGCATCAAATACGCTTTGAAAAAGGCCCATTCTTTCTCCTCCGCATGAGCGGGATTAATCCAGAAAACCTCTCGGCAGGCGGACACCTAAACCCAGCTCGAATATGGCATACACCACGACCGCTGCCGTAAGCGAGATTCCGACGGCACTTGCCCACTTTCTCTTCTCTAAAGCGACCTCGATGACCAAGACCATGATAAACTGAGATCCCAGCCAGCCGATCAAGGGCGTGAGGATCACGGTCAACCCGATCATGGCTAAAAAGACAAATATCTTCAGAAGCCTTCTTGGCGCGGGAAACGCTTGGGCAAGTAAGACATCCTCGGCCTGCAGATAGGTTTTTCCGAAGATGATGGCGCAACAGATGAAAAAAAGGATGGCCAGCCATTGAGGGAAAAAAGCAGGGCCTGTAAGAAGGCCTGTTTTTGACTCTGTAACCGATAAATTCAGGGTTTGCCAGTAAGCGCTGACGGCCAGCACCATGAGAAAGAGGCTGAACATTCGTTCCGCCCATTTTTTCTTCATTGTTCCTCCAATTTGCTTTGCCGGGGATGCTCCTGTAAGCCGGTCGATCTTAAGATCCCTGTCGAATTTCGGCCTCAGGCGCATGCAGTACCATCCGGCAATCCACTAAGGCAACCCCCTCTCCTTTCGGCAGAACCATGACCGGATTGAAATCGATGGAAGAGAGACGCTCTTTTAGAGTCCAGGCTATGACCGAAATCTTCACCATCATCTCCACCAGGGAATCCGCATCCAGGGGCGGGTTCCCCCGAACTCCGCTCAAGATTTTAGCCAATCCGGGAATTTCCCGGATCATTTCGCGGGCGTCCTTAGGGCCGATAGGGCAGACCCGCCAGGAGGCTGCCCCCAAAGCTTCAACCCAGATCCCTCCCCAACCGAGCATC